>NZ_BAABDL010000118.1:0-59340 GCF_039539605.1 Amphibacillus indicireducens
TTGAAGCACTAGCTTCTGTTTACTTCTTTTCTTAACTTCTTTGGTTGTTTGGATTCAGTTTTCAAAGATCAATTGTTGCCGTCCTCTTTGCGACAGCTTTTATATTATATAACGAACGCCATTCAAATGTCAACATCTTTTTTCAAAAACTTTCACTTGTTTTGTTGTCCAATTTTGGCGACTTGATTAATATAACATGGACTCATTTCTTCGTCAACCCTTTTTTAATAAAAAAGTTCCTATTATAAGATAACCATGAAATGAATAATTAATTCACTAACTACAGCCCTGATCTTATAATAGGAACTTATCGTATTATTTATTTTTCATTTGAGGAAACAGTAAAACATCTCGAATCGATGGCGCATTCGTTAATAGCATCACTAGGCGGTCAATTCCAATTCCTAAACCACCAGTTGGAGGCATTCCGTATTCAAGTGCCTCAAGGAAATCTTCATCCATTTCATGCGCTTCATCATTTCCTTGTTCTCTTTCCTTAACTTGCGCTTCAAAACGCTCTCGTTGATCAATCGGATCATTTAATTCGGAGAAGGCATTCGCATGCTCGCGGCGGACGATGAACAATTCAAAACGATCAGTAAATCGACCATCCTCTTGATTCTTCTTCGCTAGCGGTGAAATCTCCACTGGATGACCATAGACAAATGTTGGTTGAACGAGTTGCTCTTCGACACGTTGCTCGAAAAATTCATTTACAATATGTCCATAGGTCATCATACTGTTTATTTCTATCTTGTGCTCTTTTGCTAAAGCTCTAGCTTCATCATCAGTCATCTTTGGCCAGAAATCAACACCTGTGTATTCTTTAATGATATCAACCATATGAACTCTTTTCCAATTTGGCTTTAATTCAATCTTGTCATCACCGTATTGAACTGTTGTCGAGCCAGTAACATCTTCAGCGATATGCGCAACCATATTTTCGACCAAATTCATAATATCCTCGTAGTCAGCATAGGCTTGGTAAAGTTCAATCATTGTAAACTCAGGATTATGTCTGGTTGAGACTCCTTCATTTCTAAAGACCCGACCAATTTCATAAACGCGCTCCATTCCACCAACAACTAATCGCTTTAAATGAAGTTCGATAGCAATTCGCATATAAAGCTCGATATCTAATGTATTGTGATGTGTAATAAATGGACGAGCAGATGCCCCGCCCGGAATGTTATGCATCATTGGTGTTTCGACTTCTAAAAATCCTGCGTTATCTAAATAGCGTCGCATGGATTGAATAATTTTACTGCGCATAATAAATGTCTCTTTACTCTCTTGATTTGTAATTAGATCAAGATAGCGTTGACGATAACGTTGCTCGACATCCTTTAATCCATGGAATTTTTCAGGTAATGGTCTTAATGATTTTGTTAAGAAAGTAAATGACGTAACTTTTATCGACAATTCGCCAACATTCGTTTTGAAAACTTCTCCTGACACACCAACAATATCACCTAAGTCTGCCGTATTAAAGAGTTCGTATGCATCTTCACCAATTTCATCTTTACGGACGTATATTTGGATTTGTCCACTAAAATCCTGAATATGTGAGAAGCCTACTTTTCCTTTCCCACGCTTAGTCATAATTCGGCCCGCAACCGTTGCATTAACCGACCTTTCCTCTAATTCCTCTTTAGAAACCTCATTATATTCTGCAACTAATTCACTTGCCATATGAGTTCGGTCAAACTTGTCCCCAAAAGGGTCAATTCCTTTCGCTCGCATGTCACTCATTTTATCTCTACGAACCCTCATATGCTCATTTAATTCTTCTGACATAATAATTCACTCCGATTCTTGATTGTCTTCATATATAGTAGTTATTCATTAGTGTATCATAGCATATCTCAGTTATCTAACCTACCTTTAATCTTTACAGATCACTCTGATCAACAAGTTAATATTATTACTTATTAACCATTTGACTGCAAGAATTATCGCTCTTGGGGAGGCTCTAACTCTACTAAAGGAATACCCAAAGTTTCAACAGTTCTTTCTAAGAACTCCTTTGTTGGTTTACGTTTACCACGTTCAATCTCTCCGACAATTGACAATGAAATACCTAGGGCATCAGAAAACTCGATTTGTGTATAACCCTTTAATTTTCGATAAGCCCTGATTCGTCTACCCCATCTTTCTTGATCCACTTAACAACACCTCTTTTTTCATGATTTGCAATTAAAGATAATTGTTCAGATACGGTCTGATTAGTTGTAGGAATAACCAGTTCTGGATTTAATTCAACTAATGGTACTAAAACAAAAGCTCTACTATCCATTCGTGGATGGGGCACAATTAATTGATTCGTCATTATATTTTCATGATTATAGAGCAATATGTCAAGATCAATTGTCCGAGGACCCCACCTTACCTCGCGTTTCCGGCCTAATTTATTTTCAATTGATTGACTAGCTAGCAATACTTCCATCGGTGAATACGTCGTCTCAACTTCGATCACCTGATTTAGAAACTTAGCTTGATCTTGATATCCGACTGGTTCAGTCTCATAAATAGAAGACTGTTTGACGACTGACATCTGCTCAACTTGTCCAATCGCTTCAATTGCTTGATTTAAATAATCAACTCTTGGCGCTATATTCGATCCCAGAGCAATGTACACCTTATTCATAATCTTTTCTCTCCCGGTAAATTTCGACTGCTACCGATTGGTAGTGACCAGCAATCGGTGGATTGGGCTTAATGACCTTTACTTTACACGCCTCTAAAAGATCGTATTCAGCTAGAAGTTTTTTTGCTACCTTATCAGCAACTGCTTCTATTAATGCGTATGACTTACCTTCAACAATTTCTTTTACTTGATTAAAAACTTCACCATAGTGAATCGAGTCTTCCATTTGATCTGTCTGACCAGCCTTCTTCAAATTTAAAAACAGCTCTAAATCAACTTGGAATATTTGACCTAACTCATTCTCTTCTTTAAGTACACCGTGATAGCCATAAAACGATAATTGATTTAAAAAAATCTTATCCATTCAGTCAACACCCTTTCCAACAAGTGCATCTGTCATTTTTGCAATTCGTGCATTCAGTTCAACATTGTGCACACGCACAACATCGACCCCTTTAGTAATCCCATAACCCGTAAGTGCACCCGTACCCTCATCGCGTTCTTCGATTGGCAAGTCTAACACATGGCCAATCACACGTTTCCTAGAAACACCTAATAATAGTGGATAACCCATTGCTTTAAATGAAGCTAATTGCCGAATGGCCTCGATATTTTCATCCATAGTTTTAGCAAAACCAATGCCTGGATCTAGGATAATCTTGTCATCTTTAACACCAGATGCTTTAGCAATCTTAATACTTTCTTGCAAATCATTTTTCATATCTTCAATTAGATGACTGTAATTAGCTTGCTTTCGATTGTGCATTAAAATAATTGGCACATCATAAGTCGCAGCAATTTCGGCTATTTTAGGATCAAATTTTGCTCCCCAAATATCATTGATCATATCTGCTCCAGCTTCGATCGCTGCTTTGGCTGTTTCAGACTTAAATGTGTCAATTGAAATTGGAACAGATAAAGATTGTCTGATCGCCTTAATAACAGGAACAACACGGTCAATCTCCTCTGCTATACTTACCGGTGTGTATCCCGGACGAGTAGACTCACCTCCGATATCAATAATATCGGCACCGTCTGCAACCATTTTCTCAGCTTGTGCAACTGCATACTCAACTTGATTATATTGTCCACCATCAGAAAATGAATCAGGTGTTATATTTAAAATCCCCATAATCGCTGTTTTCTTTTTGAGATCTAGTTTTCCCTGCTTCGTTTTAATCATCTGAATCAAATTGATCGCCCCTATTGTTTTTATTCCATTCTACCACCATTCATCATCAGATAGCAGTTTTTTTACACATTTTCGACGAAAAAAGTCTACCCTTTAATCATAACATTATTTTACAATAAAAAAAGCAACTCTCATAAAATAATGAGAATTGCTTTAATTTAGCTTAATCTTCAAATTGATATAGCGGTGTTGATAAATACCGTTCCCCGTTACTCGGAATAATTGCTAGCACTTTTTTTCCTTTACCTAGTGATTTTGCAATTTGAGTTGCTGCGTAGATTGCTGCTCCTGAGGAAACACCACCTAATAATCCCTCTAATCGAGCCGCAGCTCTTGCGGTTTCATATGCTTGATCATTTGTTACCGTAAAAATTTCATCATAAAGTTCTGTATCCAATACTTTAGGAACAAATCCAGCACCTATTCCCTGAATCTTATGTGGACCGGCTTCTTTTCCTGATAAAACTGCTGAATCTGTTGGTTCAACCGCATACAGCTTAATATCTTGATACTTTTCTTTTAAAACTTTCCCTGCACCCGTAATCGTTCCACCTGTACCAATACCTGATACAAACGCATCAAGTTGGTCACCCATTTGCTCAACAATCTCTTGTCCCGTTGTCTGTTCATGAATATTTGGGTTTGCTTCATTCTCAAATTGTTGTGGCATAAAGTAGCCATGCTCTTCACTTAGATCTTTTGCTTTCTTAATTGCTGCATTCATTCCACCTGAACCAGGTGTTAAGATGAGTTCTGCACCATATGCTCGTAATAAATTTCGTCTTTCAAGACTCATCGTGTCTGGCATAACTAGAATGGCTTTATAGCCTTTGACTGCTGCAACCATCGCAATCCCAATTCCAGTGTTACCACTTGTCGGTTCAATAATTGTTGAACCTTCTTTTAAGTGCCCCGCTTTTTCAGCAGCTTCAACCATCGCTAAAGCAATACGATCTTTTACTGAACTACCTGGGTTCATGTACTCGAGCTTAGCATAAACTTCAGCATCTTCCGGTCCTGTCAAACGATTCAACTTTACAATCGGTGTGTTGCCAATTAAATCAGCTATTGAATTTGCTACTTTCATTTAAACACCCTCCTAATTCCGAGTAATCTTATTAGTTTAATTATATATCAAACAGATTTATTTGTCAATAAATCCAATCAATATCAAATTCAGTCCAAAAATCTTGGATTGATGGTGTTATGCCCAATTGTTCAATTGCAATTTTAATTCGAATATGATCTTTTAATTGATCAAAGTCTAACTGAATTTCGGGTAGTTCTCGATGTAAATAGAGAATGACATAACCTTGATTACCTAAAAAGGGCTCGCTATAACTATGCTCTGCCATATTTCTTGTCTGATCAAAATAATTAGCAGGCAGAAAACTGCTTTCCCTTGTAAAGAAACCCAAGTATCCACCGGCAGATCTAGAATCATCATCAATTGTATATTCATAGGCTAATGCTTTAAATTCAGCTCCACCTTCCAACTCTTGATAAACACGATCAGCTGTTTCCTGGTCATTTACGATGATATGCGAAAGCTCGACCCGATGGGAAAATTGATATTGTGATTGATACGTATCATAGTATGCTCGCAACTCATCCTCTGGGATTATCACATCTTTTGCAAAAAGCATATCTGCCAGCAAGCGATTTTCGATCGTCTTTCGCCACTCAGCTTCAGTCTTTTCAACTTTATCCTCCCGTAGTTGCCCGACTAATGTTGCTAAAAAGGAAATCTCTAAATCAATTAATTTAGGATCAATTGCTAAGTTATGCTCTTTTGCCAATTTATTTATCACATGTTGATCAATCATCTCAGCTAAAGCTTCCTCACCGTAGTGTGTCTCTAAATATGAAATCCAGTCATCATAATAAATTTCTTGATCATCAATCGTTGCAATTGGAAGTTCAACATCAATTTCTTCAACTGGTGTCGTTCGTTCTGTCTCTTTCTCACCGTTTCGCATCAGTACAAATGTTAGTATATTCGAAACAATTAAAATAAGAATGATCCAAAGCCATATTTTGCGCATATTTATTTCTCCTTGGATTGTTTAATTTCAATTAACTCATCTTTTGTAATGACATATTGTTCATTACAGAAGTGGCACGTCGCTTCTGCTCCTTCATCAATCTCAATCATCTTTGTCAGCTCTTCATCAGCTAAACTCATGATTGCGTTTTTAATCCGCTCAATCGAGCACGTACAGACGAAAGCAACAGGCACTTTATCTAGAATATTGACATCTTCTTCACCAAAAATATCAATCAGGATATCTTCAGGTTTTTTGCCCGCCTCTATCAGTGCCGATATAGCCGGGATTGAAGTAATCCGCTTTTCAAGATAATCAATTGTCTCATCTGATGTTCCTGGCATGACTTGGATAATAAAGCCACCAGCCGCCAACACTGACTGATCAGGGTTAACTAAAACACCTGCACCAACTGAAGTTGGAATTTGTTCAGAACTAGCAAAATAATAAGTAAAGTCTTCGCTAATCTCTCCGGAAACAATTGGAATTTGACCGGTGAAGTGTTCTTTAAGACCCAAATCCTTTACAACGCTCAAGTAACCATTTGTTCCAACAGCACGTGAAACATCTAATTTACCTCGTTTGTTTAGATCAAAGTCAACGTGTGGATTTGTAATATAAGCTCTCGCTTCACCCTTTGCATTTGCATCAGCCACAATTGGTCCAGTAGGCCCGTCACCTTCTATTTTAATCGTAATTTTATCTTCACCTTTTAACATTGCACCCATCATTGCTACAATCGTAATCGTTCGCCCTAATGCAGCTGTTGCTGTAGCCCATGTATCCTGACGTCTTCTCGCCTCTTCAGCTAATTCAGTTGATTGAATCGCATAAGCACGAACCGATCCATTACATGCAGTTGCTTTTAATAAATAATCTTTCAAAATTAAAACTCCTTTTTATTTAACATTTCGATATATTTCTGCTAGTCCTTTTAGCGTAAGGGACATATCAATCACATCAATTTCTTGAGACTGTTGACCGATTAGCTCAGCTAACCCTCCTGTTGCAATGACTTTAGGGTTTTGTTTAGATTCAGCTTTGATTTGCCGAATCACTGAATCAACTTGTCCTACATAACCATAATAAACACCGGATTGAATGGCTTCAATTGTTGATGTCCCAATCACTTTATCTGTTTTCTCAATTTCGACACGTGGAAGTTTCGCCGCTCGATCATAGAGAGCATCTACTGATATTTTAATACCGGGTATAATCGCGCCACCAACATATGCAGAATCTTCATTGATGTAACAATATGTTGTTGCTGTACCAAAATCAATGATAATCAAGGGCTGTCCATACTCTTTAATTGCCCCTACCGCATTAACAATTCTGTCAGCACCTAACTCTTTCGGATTTGGATAAGTCATCTTTAAATAACGATCAATCGGATAGTCACCAACGACAATCGGTTTTACATTAAAATAATATTTAGCCATTTTTTCTAATGCATACATAATTGGTGGAACAACTGAAGAAATAATGATATCACTCACAACATTTAGTTTGACACCACGGTGTTCAAATAATGAGCTGACGAGGACAGCATATTCATCCTCAGTTTTTTCTCGATCAGTTCGGATCCGCCATTTAAAAGCTAATTGATCGTTTTCAAACAGCCCTAGTACTGTATTCGTATTTCCGACATCAAGAACTAATAACATACAATCACCACTCTTTAGACAATTAATTTTTCTTTAGTTCTATTTTACTGCTTTTTGATTGATTCACAAAATAAAGCGATTGCTCTACTTAATTTTGATCATACTGCAACGAATCAGCAGATTCAAACATTTTTATTAACATGCTTACCTTATACTGAGCCTAACTAGAAATTAAAAACCAGGCTACACCTTTCATAAGGGAATAACCTGGTTTAGAATTGCTTAATCGTTATTGTGATCCTCAGTAGAGTTGTCTGGACTATCGTCTAACTCTTGAGCGATCGCTGGATCTTCATCAGACATTTCCTTTGCTTGAATCGTTACTTTAACGTCTTCAGAATTTTGGTCAATCGACTCGCTTACCTGTTCAGTTTGCTTTGCCAAATCTTCTTCAGGCAACTTCCCAGTTTCAAATAGCGATTTAATTTGTGCTTCATTTAACGTCTCAACTTCTAATAATGTCTGAGCAATGAGTTCTAACTTTTCTTTATTCTCAGTTAAAATTTCTCTTGCCTTTTCATAACATAAATTAATCATACTTTGCATTTCTTGATCAATTTCATATGCAATTGCGTCACTATAGCCCGCTTCACTCTGCATATCTCGACCGAGAAATACTTGGTCACTACTGCCATTAAACTGGACTGGACCAATCTTGTCACTCATACCATATTCAGTAACCATTTTTCGAACAATACTTGTTGCACGTTGGAAGTCATTATGTGCACCCGTACTGACTTCACCAAAGATGATTTCTTCAGCGACTCGGCCACCAAGTAATCCGGTTACTTTATCAAGTAATTCGGGTTTTGTCATAAAGTAGCGATCTTCTCGTGGAAGCATGACTGCATATCCTCCAGCTTGCCCACGAGGAACAATTGTTACTTTGTGAACGAGGTCAGCCTCGTCAAGTACTAAGCCGATAATCGTATGACCACTTTCATGATAGGCAACAATATTACGCTCTTTCTTTGAAATAACTCGGCTCTTCTTCGCCGGACCAGCAATCACTCGATCTGTTGCTTCATCAATATCGACAAGTTCAATCTGTTTTTTATCCGTTCGAGCTGCAACTAAAGCCGCTTCATTCAGTAAGTTTTCTAAATCAGCACCAGAAAATCCTGGTGTTCGCATGGCAATTGTTTTCAAGTCAATTTCTGGAGCTAACGGTTTGTTGCGTGCGTGAACTTTTAGAATCGCCTCACGCCCTCTTAGATCTGGACGATCAACTCTAATTTGTCGATCAAAACGCCCTGGTCTCAGTAATGCCGGATCTAAAATATCCGGTCTGTTCGTCGCTGCTAAAATAATAATTCCTTCGTTATCACCAAAACCATCCATCTCAACGAGTAATTGGTTTAATGTCTGTTCACGCTCATCGTGTCCACCACCAACACCAGCTCCACGCTGACGACCAACCGCGTCAATCTCATCAATAAAAATAATACACGGTGCATTTTTCTTCGCATTTTCAAATAAATCACGAACTCTTGAAGCACCAACACCAACAAACATTTCAACAAAATCAGAACCACTAATTGAGAAGAATGGAACACCAGCTTCTCCCGCAACAGCACGGGCTAACAATGTTTTACCTGTTCCTGGGGGACCGACTAATAACATCCCTTTAGGAATTTTTGCGCCAATAGCTGTAAACTTACGTGGATCTTTCAGGAAATCAACGACTTCTACTAACTCTTGTTTCTCTTCATCGGCACCAGCAACATCATCAAAGCTAACTTTTTTCTTATCTTCACGATACATCTTAGCTTTACTTTTACCAAAGTTCATCACTTTGTTGCCGCCACCTTGCGATTGATTCATCAAGAAGACGAAGATCACGATCACAATGATAAATGGTGCGAGTGTAAGTAAGAAGCTCACCCAAGGACTTGGTTGTTCTTCTTCCATTACTTCAAGCACTTCTTGATTAGCACCTTGAACAGTTATACTTGCAACAATATCTGGGTTATCCGGAATATTAGTGATAAATTCAGTTTTATTCTCATCATTAAGGACACCTGTTACACGCATGACACCATTTGCCGGGCGCATTTTCATGCTTTCAATTTCTTCATTGCTTAATACTTCGATAAATTCATTAAATTTAAACTCTTTTGTTCTATTGACTTGCCCTGTTATTAACTGCATTGCAGCCATAATGACAAGGAAAATGACAAAATAAAAGATTAAATTTCGCGTTAAACGCTTCATTACTTTCCTCCTCCCAAAACGAGAAAAACTACAGTATATCGTACCATAGAAAAAACATTTCTGACAAATATATTGCCCTTATTATTTCGATAATATAATGTCTTTATGCTGTTTTTTTAGTTTTATTATTTTTAAACATCGTATAAGTCTGAATTACTCCTCACTATAAATGTGTGGTTTCAATACTCCTATGTAAGGAAGGTTACGATATTTTTCTTGATAATCTAAACCATAGCCGACGACAAATTCATTTGGTACTTTAAAACCAACTACATCCGCCTTGATATCTGCCGTTCTTCCTTCTGGTTTATCAAGCAGCGTGACAACCTTAATTGATCGTGCTTTGCGATATTTAAATAGATCGACTAAATAACTTAGTGTCAGACCTGAATCAATAATATCTTCAATAATCAATAGATCCCGGCCTTCTACCTTTGTATTTAAATCTTTTTCAATTTTAACCTCTCCAGATGAACGCGTTCCACCACCGTAACTTGAAACATCCATAAAATCCATTTCAAGATACGTATCCATATGACGGAGAATATCCGACATAAAAGGTAAGGCACCTTTTAAGACGCCGATAGCTAGTGGAAATCGACCTTCATATTCTTCTGCAAGTTGCTTCCCTAATTCTCGGCATTTTTCTTGAATTTCTTCTTCGGATACGAGTATTCTTTCAATATCACTATGCATTTGAACCCTCCTAAAGCTTTCAACTTAATTGATATGTTATTTTAATATATTGAGTCATCTTTTGCTCGGGATTGTCGTTCTTCTCCAATCCGACCACCCACAATATCTCATCTTCTGCACCAACTAAGATCGGCCATTGATCCCGTTTCTCTAATGGCACTTTTTTATCGATAAAAATTCGGCTAACCTTTTTCCTCCCATTAATATGAGCTAAATGGATCCGATCCCCTGGTAAGCGTGACCGAATCACCAGATTTGGATAATGATTATTTTTAACTGGTAAATAAAAAATGGAATCGTTGGCTGTGGATGCTTCAACTTGTTCGACAAATTCAGTGATCACTTCAGCTTTATTCGGCAAAACTGTTCGTCCAGGAATAGCCAAAGAAACATGGTAGGATAGAGTTTCTTTTTCAGCAAAATAAAAGGTCAATAATTGATAAGATTTAATCATTTTTAAACGGAATGGTAAATCAATTGATGCATTAGCTCGATCGCTATTGACTAAATCAAAAAATTGGGTTTCATGTCGATAGCTTAAATGATCTGGAAATTCTTCATATAGATATTCTAATATTAGATGAAACAATCTTCTTTGTAAAGCAAGAGGTCGCTTTTTGAGAGCATTAATTCGAACGGTCACTTTTTTCGGATGATTTGAGTAATTTAGTAATTCTTCACTCAATTTTTTTGCTTCTGTCATTAAATAATGCCGATCAGCTGCAATGTTTTCTGTCAGATGCATAACTGTTTCAGATAGGTTTGGATTTTTCACTTTCAACAACGGCAGTACATGGATCCGAAAGTAGTTCCGTGTATACGCATCCTCATCATTTGATTGATCATGTCTTGGTATAATCCCATGTTGTTGACAGTAATTTTCGATTGCTTCCTTAGTAATTGATAAAAAGGGACGAATCAGTTGGCCTATCGAAAATCGGCGTTTATTTTTGATTCCTTGCAATGTGTCTAGCTGCGTTCCTCTTGTTAATCGCATGAAAACCGTCTCTACTTGGTCATCAGCATGGTGGGCTAATGCCAAATAATTAGCATGATGCTTTCTCATCAATTGATCAAAAGCTTGATATCGGAGAATACGAGATGCCTCCTGAGTGCCTAATTTATGCTTTTTTTTATATGACTTGACATCAATTCGTTTGCTGTCAAACTTAACATGATATTGTCGGCAAAAGTCCTCAACATAATCAACATCACGAAGCGACTCTGCTCCTCTTAATCCATGTTCAATCGTAACGACAATCAAATCCAAATTAAATCGTTCCTGTTGAGCCAAGAGGTAGTGTAATAGTGCCATCGAATCAGGTCCACCTGAAACGGCAATCATGACTTTTGAGTTCGGTTTGATTAATTGATGTCTTTGAATATAACGATCAACTTCTTCAGTTAACATGACGATAACCTTCTTTAATTGCGTAATTTATTACGCTAACTATCGTATCAAAAAAAAGCATAAATTAAAAGCAAAGTCTTTACGATACAATGCCTTGATCGATTCTTAATAGCCAATAACTTTTCACCTAGTACTCAGTGAAATTTTGAATTTAGTTTAAATAGGCTAATAGCCATGTGATCAGACTAATGATCGAAAAAATTGAGATTTCAAGCCAGCTTGTCTGTTGATCGTGATTGCTCGGTAAGATTACTTTCTTATTTTTACTCATCCTGCTTAAATAATGTTTTTCTAAATCCCGCTTCATCTCTAAACACCCTTTATAGCGACCCAAGAGCGCTCGTTCTAAAAACAGTTGATAGCGATTTAATGACTTCGCTTGTCTTAATTTAGCCAGCAACTGTTGCTTCGGTTGGTCTGTTTTATTAAATTGCTTTGGATAGGCACAGTGGATTGCAACCATTGCTAAAGAAAATAAGTCATACTTCGGTTCAGCTTTTCGATCACCGCATTGCCAGTATCCACGATCGTAGAATTCAGTATATTCTTTAACAGACCGACCAAATAAAGTAACACCACCAACATCAATGAAACGTAACCGAATCGGATCACTCGTTACAATTAAATTTTCCAATTTCAAATCCCCTAAGACAAAGCCTGCTTGATGAAGTTTAGCTAATTCCGATAAAAGCTGAGCAAATAAAAGGCTAATCCAATCCATGCCTCTACGTTGAATAAATTGATCAAGACGCTCGCCTTTGACATACTCCATTGTATAAAACGGATAATTCTCACCTGTTGGACTAATCCAGTCATCAACATCAAACAAAGAAGGTCCAGGGCTTGTTCCTTGGACCTTAGTTAATTTTTTCAACACATTAATTTCAGATGAAATCGATGCAATTTGGTCACTTATTTTTAAAGCAATTAAATGACCGTCATCACGTTTAACTAAGTAAACTGCACCAACCGCACCCTTCCCTAGCAGCCGTGTAATCGTATAACGTTGTCTATCCCATTTACCTATGATCTGACTCCCGATTGGTAAATTAAAAGCCGAAGTCAGCTTCTTCTGGCTCAACATTTCTTCTCAAGCTCCTTAATAATCCGGTTTGACTAAATGAATATAACGCCTCTTTTAATGCTGGACCTGTCGGTGTCATTCCACCACTCGTTAATTTTGGAAAAACTGCTTCTAATTTGTTTAGCTTGCTAGACCAATCAAGCACTTTACTAGTCGACTTCTTTTTACCTGGAAAATTATAAATTGCAAATTGGTTATCACCAACTCTAGAATTCATACTAATTGACAAATCAATCAGAGCTTCTTTTACCGTAATTAATTTTTTTTGCATACTTGCGCTTGTATCAACTAAAACGAATAAATGTAAATCACTCGTCTCTGTGAGCTCCTCAACAACTTCAATCACTTCACCTCTTTGTTCGGGTGGAAGCTCCTCAATCGTTTGATCTTTACCAAGAATTTGTTGTAACTCTTGATTGACCACACCTTGGAGTGTTTGTGTCATCGCTTGTCTCGTAACGGCCTGAACAGTCTGGCTCAATGCTTGAGGATAAACAAGCTGACATACACCCCCTCCAGCTGTTGCAATTGCTTCTACTTCTGATAGACTGTCAGATTGTGTCTGTCCTTGGTCAAGCACGCCAATCACATTGACTGTAATCCCTTGCTCTTGGATGTAGTTCGCAACTAAAATTGGGTCTTCACCTTGATTTGAACAACCATCTGTAATCAGTAAAATTTGTTTAAGTTTACCTTGCTTCACTTTTCCTTACCTCCTGTGATCATGAACTATCATCATTCTCGACAAAAGCAGAGCTTTATATACCTGAGAAATGAATCTTGCAATCGTTTAATTGACTTGCTTATGATAAGTCGAGATTGTTGCCCATTTTGATTGGAATTTTTCAATTTTCCCGACTAGAATAGTCATATCATCTTCGATCAGCCCAGATGTTTGGCGAATAACTTCTTCAAGTAAGACATCAGCCACATCTTGGGGATCATTCGTTTCAAGCGTTTTAATCATTCGCTTCAACCAGATCTCTGGATTTTCGATCACTTTAGGTGCTTCAAAGATCCCATCACTCGTCATTATTAACAAATCACCATCTTGCAATTGTTCTTCAACAACCTCAACATCAAACTCTTTAACAATCCCGATTGGCAAATTACTAGATTCAATTTGAATCACTTGCCGCCCACGTTTAATAAAACTAGGCGTTGAACCAATTTTCAAAAATTGGGCATGGGCAGTTTGGAGATCAATCATCGCCAAGTCAAGTGTCGAAAAAACTTCATCTGTCATTCGCAAAGATAAAACTGAATTAATCGATTTAATTGCAACCTGCTCATCAATCCCTGACTGCAAAATTTGTTGTAATAACCTTAACGTTTGCATACTTTCCTCACTTGCTCGTCTACCATTCCCCATCCCATCACTAATTGCTAAAGCAAACTTCCCTGCTGCAAGTTCCATCGTTGAGTAGCTGTCCCCAGAAATAAACCCACCGTTTTGCGCTGCATGGGAGACGCCAACATCTAATTGATATTGTTTTGCTGAATGAAAAATTAAAAAGCAATAACCGTTAGGCATTGGTGAAACTTCCTCTTCTTTTACAATCACAATCTCTGCTAAAATATCTGACAGGATTGGGGCGATCACTTTCTCACCCTCGCCATGATATTGATAAACAGAAAGTGTCATCTCAATATCAATTTCCCCTTTTCGCAATGAATAAATATCAATCTGGTCAACTTCTATCCCAATCGACTGTAGAGCAGTTAAAATTTGTTGCTCTTGCTGATCATGATAATCTCGTTCATGGACAATCTCCTTAGCAAAGTCATTCATAACTTCCGAAACGCCGAGTAATTGATCTGCAACAAACCGCCGACTTTCTCCAACTTGACGTCTCAACTGTTGATTTGCCTGATAATAAGACAGTTCTTCTTTCATTACCGCCTCAACCTTATGTGGTTTAACACAATGTTTATTAAATTTTGCTTCAGTCATATGTGATACAACTCCATTCTCTGTCAGTTCTTGTTTCATTTGTTTCATCTGTTGATAAGTATCATCAAAATTCTCTGACCAGCAATAGGCTTTCTTAAAACATGTTTGACACGTTCGCTCAGTTACATGACTTAAAAACTCATCGGTATCCTTTTGGTCATCTTCAATAGTCGGTTGTTCAATTAATTTACCTGTGAAAGTTTGAGACAACGCCATAAACACATCAGAAAATTGCTCCATCCGATTCGCAGTCACATCACGTAATTTTTGTAAATATTGTTGTTGCTCTTCTAATTGTTCATTCGTTCCAGGAATGTAGCGTGCTAAACGCTGGATTAGCGATTTCGGTGTCACAATGAACAAACCAATCGCAATGATTGTCGTTAGCATTGATGGGAATAAACCACTTCCATCAAAATTATAAAAACCAAGTAAAAAGGTGCCAATGAGCAAACCTAAACTCACGGTGAACTTCTTACCCTCTTTTAGCAAACCACCTAACAGGCCACTAAAAGCTAATAAACTCATTTGCGCCAAAGTCGGTTCATTAACTAAACTTAATATCAACCCAATAACAACCCCGACTGTTGCGCCGATCGTAGGCCCGCCAGTAAAAGCAAACAATAAAATTAAATAGCGCGAAACGATAAAGTCGAGGCTTACCCCACGAATAACCAATCCAGATAAACCAGCTAACACAGAGGTAAATAGGATCACAAACGAAATCAACTCTTCATTTTTCAAATTTATTTTATACCGCTTTGGTGTTAATAAAGGTGTACTTTGAATAAAAATCAAAAATAAAACGGAACTCAATAGCGCTTCGACAAGCGCAATCAAAAACCAATAGCTTGTCCAAGCTCCAATCAAACTTGTTATTGTCACACGGCTAATCAAGCTTGAAAAAAAGATAATATATGGTAAATATTTTTGTGAATCAACAAATAGCCCTAATGTAATGAAAAAGCCAAACGACAAAAAGCTTATCGTTAGAGTAAGTCCATTCATTAAACCTACAGTGATTGCACCTAATAGACTAGCAACAACGACTAGACGTGAGCGTTCTTTTTTGACAAGCCAGACACTAACTAAATAGGCGAGTGAAAAGGGGATTAACTCGTTTAAAATGACGGCTCGACCTAATAAAAAAGCAACAATATAGAGGACTAAATCCCGCTCTTTAATTGACCGATATATATTTTCTAGCCAGCGATTCCGATGGTTACGTTTGTTTTTTTCTTTGATAAAATTTGAAATCATTGCCACAATCTATTCACCTCTTTATTAGTATGTGGTCTATTAAAACACAGTTGAACAAGATAATTTGTCAAATTATCAGTTCAGATTAGAAGAATCATTCGACTTTTTTCTAGTCGGCGTTAAGTGATATTGATGAATTATAAGCAAAAACTATTGACACACTTTAATTGCTGTTGTATGATATCACTTGTGCCTTAAAACAATTGAATGATGGCGGCGTAGCTCAGCTGGCGAGAGCGTTCGGTTCATACCCGAAAGGTCGTGGGTTCGATCCCCTCCGCCGCTACTAAATAAAAAGAGTGGATTAACTTTAGTTAGTTAATCCACTCTTTTTATAATAACCATTGTTCGATAATTGGAAATTGATTTAAAATGATGACACCGATCGTCAATACCCCCATGATTAACAGACTAGCTGTATCATGGAATCGCCATGATAGTCGCCTAAAGCTTGACCGCTTTTTACTTGGCTGATAACCCCTAACTTCCAACACATCGGCTATTTCTTCAGCACGCTTTAATGAGCTCGAGAAGAGTGGAATAATTAAAGGCACAATCTTCTTCATTTGTTCAAGTAGATTCCCTTCACCAAAAACAACTCCCCTAGCACGTTGCGCATCAAGAACCTTCTGAGTCTCATCTAATAGATTTGGAATAAATCGCAGTGAGATTGAAAGCATGAGTGAAAATTCAGCAGTTGAGATCCCTAAAAGCCTGAGTGGTTTTAGTAGCGCATCAATCGCATCAGTTAAATCAATCGGTTTTGTTGTTAAGGTTAAAGCTGTTGAAATGATAATAATCAAAATGAAACGATTAAATGAAAAAAAGCCTAACAAAAGACCGTAACTTGAAATCGCAAAAGGACCTTTACTAAAATAAATTGTCCCACCAGCAGTAAAGATAACTCGAAAGAAAACAGACATTAAAATAAGCCAAATTAATGGTTTGATTCCTTTTAGATAAATACTAAGTGATACACCAGAGATTTTAATCACTAATAAGGTAAAACAAATCATCCAAATAAACCCAACAAAATAGTCGACAAAAAACAATAATCCAATAAAGTAAAGAGCCGCTAACAGTTTTGCCCGCGGGTCAATCCGATGTAAAAAGGAATTACCCGGGAAATAACGTCCTAAAATTAATTTATTCATAATAGTTTTTCCTCAATAAGTTGATCAATTAATTCTGTTTGTGTTAAAGAAATTTGCTTAAAATTAATCCCTGTGCGCCGTTCAATTTGACGTTGCAAATGTAAAGTGTCAGGTAGTTCAAGATTCCACTCTGTTAATTGATCTTGATCACTAAAGAATGCCCTTGTCTCTTGATACGTGACCACTTTTCCTTGATCTAATAATAAAACGTGATCAGCGTAAATCGCAACATCGTTCATATCATGAGTAACGACTAAGACAGTCACACGATCCTGCTGATTTAATTTTTTAATTAAAGCAAAAATCTCTTGCTTTCCTCTTGCATCCAAACCAGCTCCTGGTTCATCTAAAACTAAAATATCAGGTTTTGTTGCTAGCACTCCCGCTAAAGCAACACGGCGTTGTTGACCACCCGACAATGAAAAAGGTGATCGTTTTAACAATGATTGATCTAGCCCAACTCGTTCTAAACTTCGATAAACACTTTGGTCTACTTCTTCAGCAGAAAAATTAAAATTTTTCGGTCCAAAAGCAATATCTGCTTCCACAGTTTCAGCAAACAATTGATTTTCTGGGAATTGAAAAACCATCCCAACGCGGCTTCTGACTTGATTTAAAGTTGCTTTATTTGCTGAATGATCTAAAGTAAACTCTCCGACTTGAATCGAGCCTGATGAAGGACGGAGTATCCCATTAATTAATTTTAATAAACTTGTTTTACCCGCACCAGTTTGACCGATAACGGCGGTAAATGTGGCGGGAGCAATTTGTAATGAAACATTATCAATGATATTTTTTGCTCGAATCGGACCTAGTTGATAATCCGCGCTAACTTGATCAAATTTTATTTGCATAACCATTCCACCAATTCATCATTTGACATATAATTATCGGGAACTGAAATTCCACGTTGCACCAACTCTCGGCGAAATTGCTCAGCAAAAGGGGGTTGAACGTAATGATTACGGTTAAATACAGTTCGCGGATTCCCTTGATCGACAACTTGACCATTAGCGAGTAAAAGAAGGCGATCCGCAAAAACAGTCTCATTATGATCATGAGTAATTGAAATGATCGTCAATCCAAGGTTTTTCTGAATCAATTTTAACTCTTTTAACAAACGAGTTCGACTCTGAGGGTCAAGCATAATAAACGCTTCATCGAATATCATCAACTCTGGTTCCAGCGCCAACACACCCGCAATTGCAGCCCTTTGTTTTTGTCCACCAGATAATTGGGAAGGATCCTTTTCCCTTAACTCATACATACCGACTTGGTTCAGTGCATTTGTAACGCGCTGCTTCATTTCATGATAACTTAAGTTCAGATTTTCAAGACTAAAAGCAACATCATCTTGAACTGTTGTGCCAATAAATTGATTGTCGGGATTTTGAAAAACAATACCGACCTTTTCCCAGAAAGTTGATTTATTTGCTTGAGTCACTGTTTGATCGTTAAATGTAATTGTGCCGAATTCGGGTTCTGCTAACCCGACAATTAACCGTGCAAGTGTTGATTTACCTGATCCATTTTCACCCAAGACCGTCAGCCATTCTCCACGTTTAACATCTAAAGAGATTTGTGACAAAGCATAATCTTCATGCCTAAGATCATAACTATAAGAAACATCCTTAATTGATAGTATTGGGTGTTGCTTCATTTCACTCACGTTCCTTTTTAAATCCATATTAATGCCATTCCAAACAAAATAACAATTGTTCCATTAATTAAAATCAAGTTTTTTACTGCTAGAGAAAATGTTTCTGATTTAACTTGTTTTAGATTGAATTTTTTTACATTTTTATAAATTGGGACAATAATAATGACAATTCCAAGTAAGAGTGTCGGTACTAAATTTAATAAAACAGCTCCAACTACACTAATAAAGGTAAGAACATAGAGAGCATTAAATAAGTAAATTGCCCGTTGCTTACCAATGTAATATGGCAATGTGTAACGGTGGTTTTTTATATCATCTTCTAGATCACAAATATTATTTGCCAGCATTAGATTCGCGATTGTCAAAACACTTGGCAAAGCAATAATCAAAATATGAAATAAAAGTAATAAATCTGCATTGAATTGAAGAACCAGCCCTTCAATTCTCAAGCTAGCAATTCTAGCTTGAGAAGCATTGATATAAACCGTTAAGAAAATAATTCCAAACCCCATGGTCATGCCAGAAAACACTTCTCCTAAAGGCATCCTTGATAGGGGAATAGGTCCGAAAGTGTAAAAGATTCCGATGGCGAAAAAAAGCATGCCAACTAATAATATTAATAAATCTGTTCGATAAACGAGCCACAGTCCGAGCCCAATTGAAGTGATTAACATTATCAAAATCGTTGCTCGAACAAGATTTAATGGCAGTCCAATTTGGCCAATCACATTGTCTCTCTCTCTGTAGGTTTTGGAGCTTGCCTTCTGATAGTCAACATAATTATTAATCGCTGTTGTTGTTAAATCAAATAACAACATCGTACTGAAAAAAATTAATGTGTTTACTAAATTAAACTGGTCATATTTAAAAATAACAAACAGTAGCCCAATTAAGAAAGGAAATAAACTAGCAATTTTTGTTTGAATCTCAACTAATTTTAAAAATGATCTAAACGACATACAACCCTCTTCTTTCTAGTCCTCAATCAATTCGAATTGATCGTTTGTTAATTCAAAGCTACTGACTAACCCTGAACTTAAAATAACTTCTCGATCTTTCGTAATAAAAATCGCCTCAGCACCTTGATATGTTTCAATAAATGCTTTCCCTGCTTCTAACCCTTTGGTAAAGACGACTGTCGAAAGAGCATCACCATCAATCGATGCATCACTAACAATTGAGACGCCAGCAATCTCATTATCAAACGGATAGCCAGTATTAGGATCGAGTAAATGATGATATTGGACACCATCAACTTCTAAATATCGCTCGTAAATACCAGATGTAACAATTGACTGATCTGAGGCACGTATCCGTCCAATAATTTCGCCACGAGCTAAAAAGGGGTTTTGAATCCCAACATTCCACTCATTTCCTTGGGGACGGTGACCCATGACAAAAATATTGCCCCCAAGATCGATAATCGCCGTCGTTACACCTTCTTCAATAAAAAGTTCATGAACCTGATCAGTCATATACCCTTTAGCAATTGCACCAAAATCGAGTTGCATACCCTCCTCTATTAAATAGACAGATTGGGCTTCATCATCTAACTCAATTTTATGATCATCGATTAGTGGCAACACTTGCTTAATTTCATCCATTTCCGGCTTTCTGGCATCATCATAACCAATTCGCCACAAATTCGTTAGTGGACCAATCGTTACATCAAATCCACCTTCTGATATTTCTCCGTAATCAATACTTTGCTTGATTAAATAGTACAATTCTTCAGACACTTGGACTGGCTCAATCCCAGCACTTTTATTAATTTGGTCAACTTCAGTTGCTTCAATTTCATCACTCAGCATATATTCCAATTGTTCAATTCGCTCAAGTGCTTGATCAATGACATCTTCTTTATCTGCATCATAAACACTTAGACTAACAACTGTTCCAAGTAAGAACTCTGTTTTCCGATGTGGTGTATCCAATAAGTCTGATTGATTCGACTGACAAGCCGTCAAAACGAGTAGACCGATTATCAATAATAAAATACTTCGTCTATATACCATTAACTATGACTCTCCTTAATTTATCCAATCCAACAACAGATCAAATTTTTCCATCTTGGCATGCAAGTACGACGATTAATCGTTTGTGTTCCTTTTAAATACAAGCCTCATTTTAACGTGTTTATCCGAAGATGTGAATACTAAAACTTTATTTTCCGAGTTAATTCTATCGATTTATTGACAACTAGACAAACTTTACGTAGTTTTTTGTATAAAATCTTTAAAAACCCTAGACAATGATTGTAAACAAGGCTACAATAGTTATCGTTGTTCAGTTATTCACACTATTAACTTTTTATAACTAAATTAAAATAGAGGAGTGGAAAAATAATGGCTAACAAAAACATTGTTATCATCGGTGCTGGTTACGCTGGCGTAAATGCTGCAAAAAAATTAGCTAAGAAGTTCAAAAAAGATGATTCCGTATCGATCACGCTAATTGACCGCCATTCTTACCATACAATGATGACAGAGCTGCATGAAGTTGCAACACATCGCGTTGAACCGGATGCCATTCAATTTGACCTTCGACGTTTATTTAACAGAACTAAGGTCAAGCTTGTCACAGATAATGTAACTCACGTTGATCATGATGCTAAAAAGATTGAAACTGAAAATGGCGAGTATCCATATGATTACCTTATCTTAGGGATGGGTGCTGAGCCTAACGACTTTAAAACACCTGGAGTAAACGAACATGGATTTACACTTTGGTCATTTGAAGACGCTATTAAGTTAAGATCACACATTGAAACAACTGTTGCAAAAGCAGCGATTGAGCATGATGAAAAGAAACGTCGTGCTATGCTTACATTTGTTGTCTGTGGATCTGGATTCACTGGGATCGAGCTTATCGGTGAATTGGTAGAATGGAAAGAACGTCTAGCAAAAGATCATAAAGTTGATCCTGATGAAATTACTTTATATGTAGTTGAAGCAGCGACAACCATCCTAAACATGCTAGAACGTCGTGAAGCGGATAAAGCAGAAGCTTATTTAAATAAGAAAGGTGTTAAAATCTTAAAAGATTCACCTATTGTAGAAGTCCGTGAACATGAAGTTGTTCTAATGAGCAAAAAAACAATTCCTACTTACACATTAGCGTGGACAGCAGGGATTCAAGGTAATTCTGATACCGAAAACTATGGCATGGAGAAAGCACATGCTCGTCGACTTAAAGTCAATCAGTATATGGAATCTGAACAATATGAGGGTGTCTATGTTGTTGGGGATCTTGCTTATTTTGAAGAACAACCTGGTGAACCAACACCACAAATTGTAGAGGCTGCAGAGCAAACAGGTGCAACAGCGGCTAAAAATATTATCGCTGAAATCAAAAATGAAGAAAAAACAGCCTATGAAGGTAAATATCACGGCATCATGGTTTCAATCGGTGCACGATATGGTGTCGCGAACTTAATGGGGATTCACCTAAGTGGCTGGTTTGCTATTTTTGTTAAACATTTAGTTAACCTATTTTACTTGTTCACAATTAGAAGTGGCTATTATATGGTTAAATATGTTCAACATGAATTTTTCCAAACGAGAGACAAACGAAATGTTTTCCGTGATCTCTTAACACGTTATGGAAATGTTCTGTGGAGTTTACCGCTTCGAATCTTTGTCGGTGGTTTCTGGCTTGTTGAAGGTGGTTCAAAGTTATGGGGTCAAGAAATTTGGCAAAAGGCAACCTCAAGTATTGGTAACCTACCATTGCTATTCAAAGGAATCGGTCAAGACTCATGGCTATTGTCTTCAACAATTAATATGGACTTCCCTTGGCTACAAGACCCTACAAGTGGTGCAACAGAAGCAGCTACTGAATGGGCAGAGCCGATCTTAAGTGAGATGCCTGGTTGGTTTGCTTGGATTATGCAAATTATGATGCCAACTGCTGAAATTGCATTATTTATGCAAAAAATGATGGTCTTTATTGAAATTGGAATTGGTCTAGCCATTCTATTCGGTTTATTTACTTGGTTAGCGAATGCTGCAAGTGTCGGTTTCCTAACAATGTTCACTCTAACTGCAATGCTTGGTTGGGATAAGATTTGGGCATTACCTGCTTCAATTGCATTAATGAACGGATCTGGCCGTACATTCGGTCTCGACTATTGGGTCATTCCATACATTCAGAATAAATTAGGTCGTTTCTGGTATGGAACCGAACGATCAATCTATCGAGATAAATAACTTTTTAGATTAATAGTTTTACATTGATCAGCGATTGGCTCTTTTAAATAAAGAGTCTTTCGCTATCTTATTTTTATCATGTATAATAAAATAAGATTTAGCAATGATCGAGTTTGAACGCAATCATCGACAGAATTGTGTTCTTTTTTAAAATAATAAACGCGTTAATTCAAAAGGGGACTAGACATGAGAAACGTAATAACAACATTAAAAATTGGGGATATTATGATCATTATTCTACTCTTGCTCATCTCTTTTACCCCACTTGCCATTTTCACTTGGCAACAAGCACAAGTTGATGGTGAAAAGCTAATTGCTGTGATCTCGTTAGAAAATGAAGTAACACATGAAATTAATCTTTCTGAACATGTAGGGCATGAACTTTTTGATATTGTGACCCATGATCATGAGATAAATACGATTGAGTTATCAGATGGACGAATTCAAATTAAAAGTGCAACATGCAATGATCAAGTTTGTGTCAGAACAGGTTTTATCAATCGAGCCGGACAAACAATCATTTGCCTGCCTCATCAGTTAGTCATTGAAATTCAAAATGTTGGTGATGAACACATTGTAGACGACCAAGTTGACATTATAAGTTCTTAATTTCTTGTTTTTTAGGATGTGATTAAATGACTAAAAATCAACGGCTTGTTTATATTGCTTTATTAGCTGCTCAGGCAGTCATTATCAGTCTGATTGAACGATCGATCCCTTCTCCATTTTTCTTTATGCCTGGAGCAAAAATTGGTTTAGCAAATATTATTACATGCATCGCACTTTACACGCTATCGGTTAAAGATGCCGGAAAAGTTGTCCTTATACGAATTATTCTAGCTACTTTATTAGGTGGAACTCTATCAACGTTTATCTATAGTTCAGCAGGTGCTTTATTAAGTTTTTTATCAATGTTAGCAGTTAAAAAACTACACATATTACCGATCAGTCTCATTGGTGTAAGTATGACAGGAGCCGTTTTCCATAATGTTGGTCAGCTTCTTATCGCAAGTTGGATTGCACAAACACCGGCTGTGATGCTTTATTTGCCTGTCCAAAGTATTATTGGCATAATGACGGGTTTTGCAATCGGGATCACAGCAAATTATTTATTAAAACATGTCGATCGATTACACTATTATACGTTCTTAAGATCGACCTAATTGACAACGAAGGAAGGTTATATCATGGAAATCCATCCATTTTGGCATGGTTATCCCGAACTTAATCATCAATTAATAAAAGTAGATCAAGTCATTCACTCACATATTCGAATTAAAGACAAGAAAATTAAAGCGATTATAAATGAAGTAATCCAATCTGGTGGCAAATTACTCCGACCAGCTTACGCCTTGCTTTGTAGCAAGATTGGTTCTGATCAAGATCAAGATAAAGCAGTTGCATTAGCTGCATCTTTAGAAACATTGCACCTAGCGACACTCATTCATGATGATGTGATTGATCAAGCTAGTACGCGAAGAGGCAAAGCGACACTTCATGACTTATATGATAATAAATTTGCTATTTATGCTGGTGACTACTTATTTTCAGTTTGTTTTTCGATCCTATCTGAGTATTCAAGTTCACTATCAAACATTGCTTATAACAGCAAAAGTATGCAGAAAATACTAGCTGGTGAACTCGAACAACTCCATTCACGATTTCAGCCACCAACAAGTGTTAAAAATTATTTATCGCGAATCTCTGGTAAAACAGCACAGCTTTTTGCTCTAAGTTGTTTTGTGGGTGCGGTTGAAAGTAAAGCAAGTAAACAAGAAGTTAGACGTGCTTGGAATATGGGGCATTATATCGGGATGGCCTATCAAATTACTGACGATATTTTAGACTATCAAGGTGATGGGGATAAGTTAGGCAAGCCTGTTATGACAGATGCTGAGCAAGGGGTTTACACATTGCCTCTTATTTATGCAATGAAAGATGATCCAACAGCTATTGCTAAAATTCTCAATAAAAAAGACCAGCTATCAAAACAAGACCTTGAGCAGTTACTGATTTGTATTGAACGTACACAAGGAATCGAGAAAGCTCAAAATATAGCACGCCGTTATACGAAGAAAGCGTTACAACAGTTAGCGAAATTACCTGATGGTGATTATAAAGATACTTTGCATGAATTAACGAACCAATTATTAAAGCGAACAACCTAATGGCTGTTCGCTTTTTATTTAATCATTTATTCTACTGAAGTCTCGCCTTCAACAGTTCCTGTAATCGTTGCAGATGCTTCAACATCAGCATTAGCGAATACAAGGTCACCAGTGATTATTGCTGTTTCATCTAATTCAAATCCGTCTGCTTCAACGTAGACATCACCGTCTAGAGTTCCACCTTTAAAGTACAAGTTCTCACTTTTAACAACTAAACGTGGTGTTGTAATTGTACGCTGTTCAGTAATGTTTTGATTTTCATCAGTATCATATGCTGCAAGTTTACGATAAACATCATTTGCCTCATCGCCTTGGTCATGGAACGTTCCACTTACCACTAACTCTTCATCAACACTGATATCAGTTGTTGGGATAATAATCCAAGCGCCATTGTCACCTGCTGTTGCTATTAATTCGTCAGCATCTCCTGCGAATGAAGCTGCTGCAACAACGTCTGTACCCTCATCTGCACCATCTGCATCAGTGTCAGTATCATTACCTCCACATGCAACTAACAAACCTACTGCTAATAATAACGTTAAAAACACTTTAAATTTTGCTTTCATTTTTGTCCCCACTTTCTTTATTTATTGTTTGTTCAATAATGTACAAAGATTATCTTAGCACAATTTTTAATATTTGTATATACAAATATTAAAAATATTAAATAGTTTGTTAACTTTCTTTGACAATCTATCCACACTCTTATCATAACCGTTTTTCATCAACATTAAACCAAATCGAACACAAAAAATTACTAGACCTCATTTAAGTGGTTCTAGTAATTTTCTATATTTATAACTGATCTAATTTATTGTTAAACAGGTTTAATAATTTATTTTATATTCATTAGACAGCAAATTATCCTTTTCTAGCACCTCTTCCGCCACGCTTAGATTCTGTATGTTTACGTAAAGTAGCTAAACGATCTTCAGAATCTTTCAAGAAGCGATCAATTTTTGACTCAAAATTTTCTGTCCGTACTGCTGGTCTTGATGGTTTACGACGTGCCGGAGCTGGATTGTCTTTTGCCTTCTTGATGGATAAGCCAATCTTACCGTCCTTTTCAACATTAATGACTTTAACGGTTACTTCATCGCCGACAGATAAGTGATCGTTAATATCTTTTACATAATTATCGGCAACCTCACTAATATGAACGAGACCGGTTTTACCTGCTTCCAACTCTACAAACGCTCCAAAGTTAGTGATTCCTGTTACCTTACCCTGCAATTTGCTGCCTACTTCGATTGACATAAAAAAAATGCTCCTCCTTAAAATTTAAAAACATATATATACTTAACTATATTATAGCCACGCAATGAAAACTCTGTCAATAAGCAGGTGCCTCTTCTAACAGTTTAAACACAATTTCTCCTTCCTCGGTGAAAAAGTAATTGGTTTTTGCAATACGCAATACGTAGGATTCATCTTCTAAAAGTTTGATTTCTTCGGTCAATGCGGATTCCTCTGTTATTAATTCCTGCTTTTGTTGTTGCAACAACTCATATTGAGCTTTTTTCTCAGCGTAAAGTTCTCGTTGACTCAGATGGTATGTAAATAGACTAAAGAAGGAGATAACAACGATTGCGCCAAACAAAATCAGCCGTCTTTTTAACAAACGTTTTCTTTTACGTTGTCTTTCTACGTGTGCATCATATTGATTCATATATGGTGAGTCGATACGAGATACATTTGATCGGTTTCTGGGCATGACACAAATCCTCCTCTATTTCTGTTTACGTTTTCCAACGATATCTTTTATCTTACTATATAATTGCGGTAATGAAACTAAGTATTTCCTCATGTTTTTCGGAATGATTAGGAAGATAGGCCTAAAAAACCAACTTAAAATTAGCAACAAGAAGGAAAATAGCTTCATTACAACCATTATAACAAGATTTACAACAGTTAAAAAGGCTTGAAAGACAAATTTTACTGGTTTGATTAAAAATAAGTTAATTATTTTTAGAAAAGTCAAAAAAAGAGTCCGAATTAACTGAATGATTTTTTCTAATATGAGTTGATAGATTTTACGAAACAGAAAAAAGTACAACCAATAGCCAAAAATAATTGCAATCAAAAAGTAAAGACGAACTTGTCCACCATTAACTCGAACCAATCCATAGAAAATAAGCATACTTTGGATTAACCAAAAAACAAACTGACAAATGAAGTTGAAAATTAAGTGACCTTTAATCGCTCTAGCGATTCGTTCATTCGTATCAAACATACAACCTAAATAAAAACCAGTTACAATCATACTAAAAAAAGAGGCGAATTGAATCTCAATGGTCATTTGAAGAGTTTCCCAAGGAATCCTTTTGTCTGATCATTTTGATGATTATCTAAATAGGAAAAATCAAGTAGTTTTCCTTTGATTTCAACCTTCCCTTTAGTTACATCTAATGTCTTAATCTGAAGATTTTCACCTCTAATCATTAGATAACCTAATACCGTTTCTAACAAAAACTCTTCATTATCAAAACTATCAACTTCTTTAACTCCAGTAATTTCAATAATTCTTCGATTACGAACTTTTACTTCGTGTTCTGTTGACTGCGCGGGTGTAAATGAATGATTGGTTTCTTGTAACATGCTAGTCCCTCCTTTAATATCAATAATATGATATGTGTCAGATAAACTAGATAGAACCCTATTCATTTAAGATTTTTTACTCTTCTTTAGATTTTAATTCCTCTTTAACAACCGTGTAAAGTTTTACTGCGTCTTCTTTACGCGTTGATTCTCTTAAATCATTGACTCGTACTGTAACTGTTTTTTGTCCAAATTGAATCTCAAGCTCATCATCAATTGCAACCGTTGATGATGCTTTAGCACGATTACCATTAATCATAATCCGCCCTTGATCAGCAACTTCTTTTGCTAGCGGACGTCGTTTAATTAATCGAGACACTTTCAAAAATTTATCTAAGCGCATCATTTAACCCTCCTCTTTTAATAATTTTTTTGCTTCTTCCCAAATTTGATCTAATTCTAGTAAAGATAAATCGGTTAGTTGTTTTCCTTGCTCGATTACTCTTGCTTCAATAAACTGAAAGCGGTGCTTGAACTTTTGGTTTGTCCGATTTAACGCCAAATCACTATTCACTTGATAATGGCGTGCTAGATTAATAACCGAGAAAAGTAAATCGCCAAACTCCGCTTCAATCTGATCGATTTGATTTTGTTTGACAGCCTCCATCACTTCTGCTAATTCTTCAGTTATTTTAGCAAAAACAGGCTCGGGTTCTTGCCAATCAAAACCAACTTTAGCTGCTTCCTTTTGATAAGCATCAGCTACAACGATTGATGACGCTGACCGGGGCACCCGATCAAGCAAAGAATTACGTTCACTCATTCCTTGCTCATTAGCTTTAATGATTTGCCAGTTTTCTTTAACCGCTTGTGCATCCGCTGCTTCACCGTTTGCAAATACGTGTGGGTGTCTGCGAATCATCTTTTCTGTAATTGAGCGGATCACATCATCAATCGTAAAATATCCTTGATCTTCGCCAATTTGACTATGTAACATCACTTGCAGAAATACATCGCCTAATTCTTCAATGATCTGATTATCGTCTTCTTGATCAATCGCATCAATCAATTCGTATGCCTCTTCAATTAAATACATGCGTAAGCTTTGGTGGGTCTGTTTTTGATCCCAAGGGCAACCGTTCGGCCCGCGTAATGTCGCAATTACTTCTCTAAATTGATTAAATTGATGTGAAAGTGCATCTTTGTTAATTGGTTTAATATAAACACTTGTTAGGTTGCTTAAATGCACGACTTGATCTAATTCAACGAGAGGAATATGTTTAATGTTCTCTGCTACGCTTCCTGCCGCCTCAACAATAACTATCGGGTGTTCTGGTGGTAAATCCTCTAGTAATGTCAATTTAACCTCAGATGCAATCATTTGATCATAAACCTGACAGAAAATCAGGTGGCTCGTATAATCAATCTGAGCACGCTCAAAACTCGTCGCATCCAGAAATTGAAACCCTTCGATTGGATCAATTTTAACCGCTGAAAATAGATCATCTAAAAAGCTTTGACCACCACTTATTTCTATCTTTACATCTGTTTGGTCTAGCAATAACTGTATCGTTCGTTCTGCCAACATTGGATGTCCAGGGACAGCATATCGAATCAATTGATGCTGTTTAGCCTGACTAATCAATTCAGCAACAATTGCATCATAAACTGCCTCAAATTGATCATGCGTTTGATAGATCGAATCAAACCCTTGAAAGTCAATGTTTTCCGCCTTTAGTGATTTGAGTACAGGGTGGTCTTCCGTTCGAACAAATAGTGGAACTCGGCTCGCTGTTAATTTGCGATAAACACCTAAACTAAGCTGATCAATATCTCCAGCTCCTAAACCAATAACTTCAATTCGACTCATCAATCATCAATCCTTTATTAAAAATTTGAATGGCAAAACATCACGTTCTTCTTTAGTAAAAACAGATAGCTTTACTAAACAAAAGAGATAACTAATCACACCAATACCAATCAAGCAGAGCAAATAAAACAATTGGCCCATCCGATCGTATTGATAAAATAGTGGTCGAGCAACTCGATTTAAACCATATACAACTATACCCATCACCAGTAATGAACTAACAAATCTGAACCAAGGCAATCGAATCCGCTCTAGTTTAGGCGTGACTTTTTTTAATTGATTAAGATTCAAGCCTAAGATCGTGACAGATGCAATCACTGTTGCTATAGCAGCACCTAAAATACCCAGTTGGGGAACAAAGAAAAAATTTAATCCTAATTTTACGACGACACCGATGACAACAAAGAAGGCTGTTCGATAGATTTGCCCTAGCCCATGCAAAATTGAAGCAGTTGAGATGCTTAAAGCTGAAAAAATAATCGTTATTGAAAACACTTGTAAGCTTAACGTCCCTAAATCTTCTTTATACAACAGTGTATTCACTTCAGGGAACAAGACAATCAGTCCAACTGTTGCACCAGAAGCTAAGTAGAGGGTAAATCGCCACGTACTTGCTATGTAATTGGTGAAGCGAATCCGATCACTACTTAATCTCAACTTTGTGGCTGATGGAATCATTGCGAGCGCCAGTGAAGAAGCTGCGACAATACCGAGTTGTGCTAAAGGCTGCCCTCTGTCTAATACCCCTTTTAATACTTGTGCTTCAGTCAATGAATAACCTGTCTGCTTTAGTAACGGAACAAGAGTAAATGCGTCCATCAGCTGTAAAAGCAAGAGCATCATATGGTTAATCGCAATGGCAATCCCATAACCGATCACAGCAGTAAATAAATTTTCGTCAATTGTTTGTCTCATTTCAACTTTTAAATGCTGTTCTTTTGGTTTTCGGTAAAAAAAGACTAACAAAGTCATTAGAGCAACTAAACTTCCACCAGTTGAAGCAATCGCTGTCCCAACACCAATATCATATAGAGACCGGTTTAACTCTACTGTTAAGTATGCCGTAATAATAATTAAACTAACTCTCACAATTTGTTCAACCAACTGTGAACCAGCTGTTGGTAGCATATTATTTCTACCTTGGAACATACCTCGAAAATAAGCGACAAAAGGAACGAGTAAAAATGGCATTGCACTCGCACGAATACCGGATGTTAGCCCACTGTCGCCCATAAAATCAGCAATGAATGGAGCCAATAAAAAGAGCACTAAAGATAATGCGGATGAGAATATCGTGAGTTGAATGATAATTTTTTGCTTCAATTGTTTCGTCGGTCGATTCGTTTGGCCGGCCATTAATTTGGAAATAGCCGCTGGAAACCCATATAAGGCTAGCACCATCGCTATTCCTACAAATGGATAGATTTGTTGATAAATATAAAAACCGACATCACCCGTTAAGTTTTGTAAAGGGATTCGGTAAATGGCGCTTAAGACCTTTCCTAATAAACCTGCATACGTCAAGATAAAAGCGCCTTTAAAAAACTGACGGTGTTCTGTTTGACTTGTCATTCACACAATCCCTTTCTACACACTTAAATCACCTACATTATAGCACAGGCTAACTTATCCGTTAAAGTGAGGGAATCTTCCGGTGCATGATTTGTTATAAAAAAAATTCCGTTAGTCTATCAGCTAACGGAATTTTCTTATTGGTTACTGCATTTGTTTTCCTAAGAAATTGGCAGCAATTTCGAGTGTCACTTTTTCTTCATTCGTTGCTTTGTCATCTTTAGAGAAGACAATAATTGCCCCGACTGGATCGCCATTAGCGATGATCGGTTGAACAATGTATGATGCATTGATCACCGCTTGATCTTTAACCAACTCTAGCGCAACAAACGACTCTTTGACTAAAGGTTGGCGATCTTCCATCACACGTTCAATTAAACTAGAAACCCTTTTATTTAAATACTCTTTTTTATTAGGACCATCTACAGCAATAAAACTATCTCGATCAGAAATCAGCACAGTTTTGTTAAGTGACAGGAATAGCGATTCAGCATACTCCTGCGCAAAGTGACCAAGTTCTTGAATCGGTGAATATTTTTTTAAAATCACTTCTCCTTCTCGATCAACAAAAATCTCTAGTGGATCGCCTTCTCTAATTCTAAGTGTCCGTCTAATTTCTTTAGGGATAACGACTCTTCCTAAATCATCAATTCTTCTAACAATACCTGTTGCTTTCATATGTTTGACCTCTCTTCTTTAACAAATTTAGTTCAGTATCACCTGACAAAGCGATTGGAAAAACGCAACCTGCTGTCATAATGGGCTATTCATTCTTCAATAAAAAACACCATACATTTATATTCCCATTATTTTATTGGATAAACATTTCAGCGTACATTTAGTATGGATAACCAAAAGAGGAACTATACATTAATCCCGCTTTAATTTTTCCAAAGCAGTTAAAAATGAACGAATATATTGATACCGCTCAGGAAAAATATTTTTTTGAAATGTAAAGGTGATTTTTAATTTATTCTGCTCTGTCCCTAGTAAAATCATCCGCCCAAAATCAACGGCATAATTAAATAATTTTTCACCATCTATTTCCTGACTCATTTTTTCGTCGAGTATAATCGTCAGCTTGTTTTTCACTTCTTTAATTGTCTCAACTCGATAGTTTTTAGCGTCAACTCGGATTTGACAGACGGTTAATAAATGCTCAACTTCTTTTGGATAATCTCCAAATCGATCCACCAGTTCATCAATAATATCGGCAATGCCATCATGACTATCAACTGCTTGAAGCTTTTTATACATCATAATTTTTTGCTTACTATCTAATATATAGTCGTCTGGAATATAGGCTTCAATTGCTAAATTTAATTCAGGCTCTACAGGAGCTTCAACTTGATGATGATTTAACTTTCTGCGCTCGATCGATTCCTTTAACATTTCAGAATATAAATCGAAACCAACCGATTCAATAAATCCATGTTGTTCTGCACCTAAAATATTACCTGCTCCTCGAATGGATAAGTCTCGCATCGCGATCTTAAACCCTGATCCAAGTTCAGTAAATTCTTTAATTGCTTGTAAGCGCTTCTCAGCCACTTCTGATAAAACTTTATCTTTTTGATAGGTAAAATACGCATAGGCAACTCGATTGCTTCGACCAACCCGTCCACGCAATTGGTAAAGCTGGCTCAAGCCCATCCGATCTGCTCGATCAACAATTAGCGTATTCACATTCGGGATATCTACACCTGTTTCAATAATTGTTGTGCTAACGAGGACATCATATTCTCCAGCTAAAAAAGCAATCATAATATTTTCTAACTCAGTTTCATTCATCTGCCCATGAGCAACAGCAACTCTTGCACCCTCCACAAGATCCGCAATTTCCTGTGCCTTTTGATCAATATTTTCAACACGATTATATAAAAAGAAAACTTGTCCGCCACGGCCGATCTCTCTTTCAATTGCTTCCCTTAAAAAGATTGGGTTATATTCAAGCACATATGTTTGAATTGGAAAGCGATTGGCTGGTGGGGTTTCAATTACCGATAGATCTCGTACACCAAGCATCGACATGTGCAGTGTTCTAGGAATAGGAGTAGCTGTCAATGTTAGGACATCAACATTTGTTTTAATTTGTTTAATTCTCTCCTTATGCTTCACACCAAAGCGCTGTTCTTCATCAACAACAAGTAAACCTAGATCTTTATAAATAACGTCTTTTTATAACAAGCGATGCGTACCGATGACCAAGTCTACAATCCCATCTTTAAGTCCTTTGATCGTTTCCTTTTGTTCTTTTTGTGTTCGAAATCGACTTAATAGTCGAACTTCAATTGGGTAATCATGAAATCGCTCAATAATCGTTTCAAAATGTTGTTGCGCGAGAATCGTTGTTGGAACAAGAAAGGCAACTTGTTTACCTTCCATGACCGCTTTAAAAGCTGCTCGAATGGCTACTTCAGTTTTCCCATAGCCAACATCGCCACATAGTAAACGATCCATTGGTCTTGCCTTTTGCATATCTTGTTTAATCTCCTCGATACTCCGTAACTGGTCATCTGTTTCTTCATATGGAAAGGCGTCTTCAAATTCACGTTGAATCACATTATCTTCGCTAAAAGCATAACCTTTTGTCGCTTCACGTTCTGCATATAATTTAATCAAATCATCAGCGATGTCTTCGACTTTAGATTGGACCCTACTCTTAACTTTTTTCCACTCTGTTCCACCAAGTTTGTAGAGCTTAGGCTCTTTCGCTTCCGACCCAACATATTTTTGAACGAGGTCAATTTGATCAATTGGGACAAATAAGCGGTCATCGCCTCGATACTTAATCAGCATGAAGTCTTTTTGGACATCTTGAACTGATAGTGTTTCAATGCCAACAAAGCGACCGACGCCATGATTGACATGAACAACGTAGTCACCTTCTTTTAATTCTGTATAGCTTTTCATTCGTTCAGCATTTGATAGGTTTTGACGCTTTTGTTGGCGTTTTTTTGTTTTTGTTTTAAACAGCTCTTGATCCGTTACAACAGCGAGTTTTTGGATCGGCAATTCAAATCCCGTTGATAAATTGCCCACCATAATAACAGGTTGTTTAACTGGCAATGTTGTTGTTTGATCAGCTAAACCGACCTCAATTTGGTAATCTGTTAGAATCGATTGAACCTTCTCCGCTCGTTCGTTTGTTTCAGCTAGGAAAATTACTGAATAATTTGCTTTACTCCAACGAGTAATTTCTCCTTTTAAAAGATTCATCTGACCATGAAATTGTTGCATCGGTCGACTCGATAGATTAACAATATTTTTAGGTGCTGTATTTGCGACGTGTCTTAGAAAGACAGATAAATAAATTTTTCTCTGATTCATCTGGTCCCAAATCGTAAGCCAGTCATTTGACAAGGTCAAGTCTCTAACAATCCGCTGATCTGCGAGTAATACTTCAATTAACTCGACTTCTTCCTGATCAAGTTGTTCAGCCGTTTCCTGAATTCGACCAATCTCATCTAAGATAACCAATCCGTCATCACCTAGATAGTCTAGTAAACTAGCTGGTTTCTCATAAAAATAACGATTGTACTTGTATAGATCTTGGAAGATTTCATTCGAACGCAGTAATTCAATCTCTCCTATAATATTTTGGTGCAAAAGTGTTTTAGCTTTTGCATCTTGCATTTGACTCAATGCACTTGATAGTCCTACTTCTAGTCGATCAGCCGTCCGGCTAATATCCTCTTCTTCTAATAATAATTCACTCGTTGGCTTAATGGTCATTTGATTAATTTTTTCTAACGAGCGTTGTGTCACTAAATCAAAATAACGAATTGAATCAACCTCGTCATCAAACAATTCAATTCGAATCGGGTTCGATTCTGTGATTGGATAAATATCAATAATTCCTCCACGCATACTAAATTCAGCTGGATTTGTAACCATATCTACACGTTCGTAGCCCATCTTAACCATCATCTTTAAGTCATTTTCGATATCAATAACTTCTCCAAATTTGTAATCAAGCTGGAAGCGTTTCCAGTAGTCGATTGGTGGTAAAATTCGTTTTAATGCAGCTACAGGGACAATTAAGATATGATCATCATGTGTGAGCCAAGAGATTAGTGCATTAATCCGCTGACTTTTAAGTTCAGGACTCGCAATCGCCATTTCGGCGATCAATAATTCATTGACTGGATAAAGATGGACGCGGTCGGATTCAATGACTTCAGTTAAATCATCATATAATTGTTGTGCTTGTGTGAGTTGATTGCTAACAACTAGCGTTCGTCTGTTTACTTTTTGTTGGATCGCTGCAATCCAAACACTTCTCGCTGAACCAGATAGCCCAGTAATTAATTGTTCATCTAAATTTGCCTCGATTCCAGAGATAATCGAATCGATATCTTCATGCTTTGCTAAGTATTGATCAAGCCCTCTCATTTTTATCCCCCTAATGTGACGTACAATTTTTTGTGTACGTGCAAAAACGCTTTGGCTACTCATAACCAAAGCTTTCTTACTTTTCTACTCATTTTTTAATGAATAAAGTAGTCCAATTCTCGATAAATCGGATAATGGTACAATGCTGACTCACAACTTTCGCAAATAACAAATACATCCGCTTCATTTGCATGATAGTATTTAATCATTTGATTTTTTTGCTGATCAGTTAATTGATTGAATCCCAATTTGTCTAAGTTCAAATGATCGTGCTTTAAATCAGCGATCGTAGTCTGACAATGTTTACAACGATAATGAATCAACACAACTAACGACCTCCTCTATTAACAGTAACTAGTATTACCTAACAGGAGGTCATTATACGTGTAAATAAAACTCATAATACAAGATTGATTTGTATAAATCTCTTTATTAATCTATGTTGATTGGGTTAGTTATATGCGTTCATAACATCTTGGAAAGGTTTATCTAACCATGCTTCACAAGCATCTGCTGAGCGTTGAATACTCTCCTCAACAAGTGGATGATCTGATTTAGAAAAATGACTTAAAACATAGTCAACTACTTGCATACCTGGTTGTGGACGATCGATACCAATTCGAATCCGATTAAATTTTTTCGTGCCAAGCGATTGAATAATCGAACGCATCCCATTATGGCCGCCATGCCCGCCTGTTTGTCTCAATCTAATTTTACCTGTCGGCAGATCAAGATCATCATAGATCACCAATAAATTTTCCGGTTCAATTTGGTAAAAGTCCATCATTGGTTGGACAGAATCACCAGATAAATTCATATATGTTTGAGGTTGAAGTAAAATAATTTTTTCCTGATTAACAAACTCCATGCTGTAATGCCCATTAAATTTTTTCTTATCTAACTTCCAACCATTGCGTTGAAGCAACTCTTCTATTACCATAAAACCAATATTATGACGTGTTTTTTGATACTTCCGACCTGGATTACCTAATCCAACAATACATTTCATCCTTTTTCACATCTTTCTAAGCAGCATATATATGAATCATATTGTACTTGCTTTTCAAGTAAAAATAAAGTGATACTATTTAAATAGGCTAACGGAATCCCGTTAGCCTATTATTTAGCATTAATTATTACTTATTCTGTTTCCTCTGTATCACCTTTTTGGTCAACAAGTTCAGGCTCTACAAACTCACCATCTTCTGAAGGCTCAAGCGCTTCCTCTGCTTGTGGTGCCGTAATTGTAACAATTGTCGTATCAGGAGCTTCAGTCACTTCATAACCTTCTGCCTTATCGAGGTCAGAAACTGAAATTGCATCACCGATTTCTAAATCAGCAACATTAATTGTAATCTGATCAGGGATATTAGCAGGTGTTGCTCTAACTTGTAATTCGTAAAGTGGTTGTTGTAAAATACCACCCTCTCTTACGCCCGCTGGTTCTCCTTCTAATTGAATTGAAACAGTAACGTCCATCTCTTGAGACATGTCAACTACATAGAAGTCTGCGTGAATGACTTCATCACGAAGTGGATCCATTTGATATTCGTGAAGCATCACTTCAACTGACTCACCTTGCTCAATATCAAGAGTGATAACTGCATTTCGTCCTTCATCACGAAGTGTCTTTAATAACTCGATATTTTCAACCGCAACTGTAATTGCTTCTTTGTCATTACCATAAACAACTGATGGAATGAAACCCTTTTTTCTTAATTGATTCGTATGTGATTTTGTTAAATCATCTCTACGCTCTGCTCTTAATTTTACTGCCATAATTATTCATCCTCCAAATTTTTTCATTTATATTGATTCGCAATCATCATCTTTAATAAAAAACGCGAAAATTTATGCTTCCATCGGCAAGTTAGGCTATCTTGTCGATAGGTGATAAACATTTCCAACATGTTAAATTCCTTTGTGTCATACATATTAAACACTTTTTTTGCAAATTAATCAAACAATACACTAACAGGGAGTTGTTCATGTACCCTGATAATCGCTTCACTAATTAAAGGAGCAACAGATAAAATTGTTAATTTATCAGTGATTTTCTCTTCTGGTAATGGAATTGTATTCGTCACGACTAAATCTTTAATTGGTGATTGTCCAATCCGTTCCATCGCTGGTCCAGATAAAACAGCATGTGTACAGCAAGCATACACTTCAGTAGCTCCATTTTTGATTAATGCATCTGCTGCTAAACTAATTGTTCCTGCCGTATCAATCATATCATCAATTAAAATGGCTGTCTTTCCTTTAACATCACCGACGATATTCATCACTTCTGCCACATTTGGTCGTGGTCTCCTTTTATCAATGATGGCAATTGGTGCCTTAAGACGTTCAGCTAACTGTCTAGCACGTGATACACCACCGTGATCTGGTGAGACAATGACGACTTCATCTAAATCTTTCGACTCCCAATAGTCACCTAGGATCGGAACACCAACTAACTGATCTACAGGGATATTAAAGAACCCTTGAATCTGTGGCGCATGCAAGTCAATTGTAATGACACGCGTTGCACCTGCAACTTGTAAAATATCAGCAACAAGTTTAGCTGTGATTGGTTCCCTTGGTTTTGCTTTTCGATCTTGCCGAGCGTAACCATAATATGGAATCACAACATTAACTGTTGCTGCCGATGCTCGCTTCAATGCATCGATCATAATTAATAATTCCATAATATGCCGGTTTACTGGGGCACTGGTTGATTGAACAACATAGACATCACAGCCTCTAACGCTCTCTTCAATATTAATTTGGATTTCTCCGTCACTAAATGTTGAAACAGAACACTCCCCTAAAGGCACCCCTATTTGTTTTGCAATGTCCAATGCTAAGTCTGGGTTGGAATTTAGCGTAAATACTTTCAACGTTCGATCTTGATATCCCCTTGACATTTCGTCAAACCTCCATATCACTTATTTGGTTTTTTATTAATTTTTTTTGCATAGTTCTCTTTGTTTTCCTGTTTTGACCTTGCAATCGATAGTGCGTCAGCTGGGACATTTTTATTAATTGTTGAACCGGCTGCAACGATAGCACCTTCACCAATTGTTACTGGCGCAATTAAATTACTGTTACAGCCAATAAATGCACCATCTTTAATAATTGTTTTAAATTTATCTTTTCCATCATAATTGACGGTGATTGTACCACAACCAATATTCACATCTTTTCCTACATCAGTATCACCAATATAACTCAAGTGGGAAATTTTACTTCCTGATTCGATAAGTGATTTTTTCACTTCAACAAAATTTCCAACCTTCACATGATCATGAATCTCAGATTGGGGCCGAACATGAGCAAACGGTCCGATATTTACATTTACACCAATTTCACTTTGGTGAACAACACTATGTTTAATAATTGTCGACTCACCAATTAAGCAATCCTCAATTTCACTATTTGGCCCAATCACTGCACCAGTCGCAATCACTGTTTTACCTCTAATCACTGTTCCAGGTTCAATAACAACGTCACTAGCAATCTTAACTGATGGGGCAATATAAGTTTGGTCAGGGTCAACAATTGTGACACCATTAATCATATGGTACTCATTAACCCGTTGTTTCATTAATTTTTCAGCATGCGCTAGTGCGATGCGATCATTGACACCGATTGTTTCATTTGGATCATCTGTTTTATAGGCACTTACTTTTTCATTCCCCATCTTAGCAATTTCAATCACATCTGGCAAATAGTACTCACCTTGTGCATTATTATTCGTGACCTGATCTAAGACATCAAAGAGAAATTGATTATCAAAACAATATGTACCCGTGTTTATTTCTGTTACCAACTGTTCAGCTTCTGATGCATCTTTGTGCTCAACAATTTTTGCTACATCACCTGATTGGTTTCGTATAACACGACCATATCCAGTTGGATCTGCGATAGAAGCTGTTAAAACTGTAACTTTTGCCTTTGTTTCTTGATGATGATTATAAAGCTTTAATAGCGTTTCTTGTTTCAGTAATGGCGTGTCTCCACACACAACTAGTGTGAGACCATCTTTATTCTTCAGTAAATCTTCCGCTTGTTGAACAGCATGACCTGTACCTAGCTGCTCTTTTTGAAAAGCATAAAGCGTCCGGTTGCCAAGTTGCTCTTTAACTTTCTCTGCCCCATGGCCAACAATTGTGATAATTTTATCTAAATCTAGCGTCTCTAACTGGTTAATCACGTGTTCAACCATTGGAGAACCCATTACGGGATGAAGTACTTTATATAATTTAGATTTCATTCGAGTTCCTTGACCAGCTGCTAAAACAATTGCGTACTTATTTGTCATCTCGGAAACCTCCACTAATAATTTGCCACAGTCATTAAATATATGCATCAAATAGGAACTACAGACTGAACGCAATATAATCTGTAGTGAATTTATTTGATATTAAAATTATACCATTAAAAAATATATCTTAAAAGAGCTCTAATTTCAACACTAATAGGGAAAATAGCTCAGATTTAACCATAGAAAAAGTCTAATCAAGTGATTAGACTTAAAAACAAGTTGATTTATGATACAACTGCTTTTTCATAGCTGTCTGTTTCTTTGAGTATTTGTTCATACTTGGCCAAAACAGCATCTTGAATTTTAGCTCGCATATTCGAATTAATCGGGTGAGCAATATCACGAAACTCTCCGTCTGGTGTTCGTTTTGATGGCATTGCAACAAATAAACCATTATGCCCATCTATCACTCGAATATCGTGTATGACAAACTCATCGTCCAATGTGATCGAGGAAACTGCCTTCATTCTGCTCTCACTCTTTACCGCACGTATTCTTACATCTGTTACTTCCATTTTGTTCACCACCCTTTTCTGTGTGCATTCGTCTCCAAGTGATAAATTCAACAGCATAAGGCAAAATTCCTGCTTAATTTGATAAATTTGAAAAAAATTTTTACTTTTTTTGATTTTAAGATCATTTTACTGTAATTTTAAAGCAAAATCCCCTTAAGTTTGACCTACTCAAATGTTTTTAAGTCTAATTTTGTGAAATTATTGTTCACTTTGGGAAAAATAATTTCCCTTGACCACTTCAATTTGTTTGTTTTTTTCATCCACAGCTGATATTTGGATCAATGAAGTGTAATCTGTCACAATTCGTTCATCTTCTTCATCCTCTGCTTCGGCTAGCACACCAATCGCAGCAACTGTGGCATCAAATTCCTTTAATAAACTTTTCATTCCATCAATCGTTCCCCCAGCCTTCATGAAATCATCAATAATACAAACCGTTGAACCTTGTTCTAAACTTCGACGAGTTAAGACCATTGACTGAATTTTCCTTGAGGAACCGGAAACATAGTTAATGCTTACTGTTGAGCCTTCTGTTATTTTAGGATCTCTACGTGCAATAACGACTGGTACATTTAAAAATGTTGCAACTGCATAGGCTAATGGGATCCCTTTTGTTGCAACAGTCAAAACAACATCAATATTTAATGGTGCAAATGCCGTTGCAAAAAGACGACCAATTTCACGCACTGTTTCTGGCTCGCCTAGAATATCACTCATAAATAAATAACCACCTGGTAAGATCCGACTTGGATCATTTAACCTCTTGGCCAATGTGTCAACAAATGCAACACTTTTTTCTTGATCATACTTCGGAATATAACGAATCCCACCCGCTGCACCTGAGATCGATTCTAAATAGCCAATCCCTTCATGCTGAAACATACGATCCATTATTGTTAAATCTTCACTTATCGACGATTTAGCTACTTGATAGCGTTCAGTAAAAAACGGTAACGAAATAAGTTCCAATGGATGTTCTAATATATAGTTCGTCATTCCAATTAAACGATCACTTCTTTTCATCAGATCACCTCTCTAAAACCGAATGATTTTCAATAAATATATCATTACATTCGGTTTTAATCAAGCTGTTTAATCATTTTATGTAAAAACTGATCAATTTTTAAAAAAGGACAAATAAAAAAGCAGTAATTTAAGATTACTGCTCTGTTACGGGGATTGCATGTTTTTCTTCGATGAAGTTTAATTCAACTGTCTCTGTTAAGATGTCTGCATAGCTATAAGACACACGTTCAAATGCGTTTTCATCCTGATCTAATGCAACGATAAAAACCGAAGGATATGTCTCCGCTAGAATTCCATGACGTTCTATTGTCTTTCTTCTACCGCCATTTGCTATCAGTTTTAGGCGTTTTCCGATCTGATCATCTAAGGCACTCTTAATTTCAGCTAAAGTTTTTGCCACTATACTCCACCTCTCTAAGCCGATTATAGCACAAATTGCGATAACAGTCAATAAAATATTTAATTATAACAGTATCTCATTTTGATTGTCAACATATTTTATTTTATTTTTGCTATAATTCATCACTTTGTCGATTATTTGTTAGTATTATGGCACTGGACAGTTAAATTATGCATCTAATTGGAAAGTTGGCAACTCATCATTCACTCTTCTGTCAAATATGGCATACCCGTTCTCAAAAAACCTCGTGTTTCAATGCCACCCAAACCCTTTTCACCAGTAAGTGTATTTCTTAGCACATCTGAAACAGTGACTTTATCCATAAAAGATGTATAAGCAAGCTTAGCAGTAATATAAACTGGATCTAGTGCGTGAATATTGACCCTTGTAGGTGAACTAGCAAAATTTGCACCTGCCCTAATAATCGATTGAAAATGCGATTGGCAAGCACCTGCAAAAATGACTAGTTGATCTAAATTCGATTCAACACGACGCGCTTCACGAACCGCTTCAACGAAATACTTTGAGTGGCGATATGCTTTTAAGTCCTTTTTATCACCTCTTTTTTCTGAATAGGCATCATGTCCAGTAATCACTAACAGATCAGGTTGAATCCTTTTAATTAAGCCAGCTATTTCAGCTGGCATATCTGTCTCTAAAATGTGGAGACCATGAACTTGCAGACCAATCCGTTTATATAAATCAATGCATTTCTTTAAATAATGGCGATCTCCGTCTAAATGGAGAACACGAGCGGGGAGTTGAAAGTAGTTTTCCTTCTGATAGCCTTCAGAAGCTTCGTAGTTACGTTTTTCCTTCATCAACTGATAATCCTGTCTAAATAGCCGAAATGAGTAATCGACCTGTTCTTTCTCGTTTTCTAGATACGTTTCAATTTCTCGGTCTGACACCTTCGTTAAATCCGCTAAAGGTGCATCTGCTTCTAAACGTAGATCCTCACCATGGAGAATCGCTGTCTCTCCTTCAATCGAGCCAATTCGAAAGATAATATCGTGCTTATGTGAGCGCCTCGTCACAAGATCACCAACAATAAAGTCCATCTCCAACGCCTCCTTCCCATCTAACCATAACTTATGAAAGTCAACGATAGTGTGTGACTCGCCTAAATTAATAAAGTATTTAAAAACGAGTGATCTCCTTTACTAAGAGTCACTCGTTTTGATTATATTTAATTTAGCTAAAAGCATTTGCTAATTGAGCGAACTCCTCAATAGATAATGTTTCTGCTCTGCGATCGCCACTTATTTCAGCTTGCTTTAATTTTTCCTCAACCATTTCTTTATCATACTTGCCTTTAAAAAAGCTCACTAAATTATTTCTTAATGTTTTTCGTCTTTGCGCAAAACTTGCCCTGACAAGATTAAAGAAAAATGGTTCATCTTCAACATGAACAGGTGGCTCTTTCCGGAACGTTAAATGTAAAACAGCTGATTCAACATTAGGTTGGGGCATAAATGCTGTTTTTGGCACATTAAACGTATGTAACGCCTCTGTATAATACTGAATCGCAATTGAAAGCGAACCGTAACTTTTACTATTCGGCTCTGCTGCCATCCGCTCTGCAACTTCCTTTTGAATCATGACAGTAATACTTTCTAGTGGTAAGCCTGCCATCAATAACTCCATAATAATCGGCGTCGTGACGTAATACGGCAAATTAGCAACGAGCTTAATCGGTTGATCAGATTGAAAATGTTGTTTTATAACTGAGTGAATGTCAGCTTTTAAAACATCTTCAAACACAATTGAAACATTATCATAATCAGCTAACGTTTCCTCTAAAATTGGCTCAAGACGCTGGTCAATTTCAAATGCAACAACATGATCTGCACCAAGAGCAAGCTGTTCAGTTAATGCTCCCATACCCGGGCCAATTTCAATAACACCGACTTCTTTCGTTACTCCAGCAACCTTCAAGATATTATTTAAAATATTGACATCAATAATAAAATTTTGTCCTAAACTTTTTTTAAATGAAAAACCAAACTGATCTAAATAAGCTTTCGTCTGTGTTGGTGTTGCAATTGCCTTTTCTCTACTCATCGCTTTCCTCCTGAAAAATAATCTCCATTTCTAATTTCAGTTGTTCAGGTGTAATTCGAAACATTTGCAATCGCTTCAACAACTGCTTTCCATTTGCATGACCAATACGTAAGCGATCAGTTAACTTTTCCCGCCTCGTTCTTGCCTGTGCTCCACCAATTAAACCAAAATCGATTAAATCATCTCGACTGATTAAACTTTGCTCCGTCATTGCGAGTTGATATACTTTAGCTAAAGCTGCTTCAATTGCTGTTTTACTTGCATGCTCAATCCCGATTCCTTTGTTGTGCTTAGCACGAGCTTCATCTTTAGCTAAAAAGGCATGTTTACACCCTGGAACTGCTTGATCAATCATGTGACGAATTCTCTGACCTGGATAATCTGGGTCAGTAAAAATAATCACACCACGCTTATCCTGAGCGTGCTGAATCTGATCAAGTACTTTTTGATCAATCGCAGAACCATTTGTCTCAATCGTATCTAAATCAAAAAATTGTTTGAGTTTTGCTGTATCATCTTTTCCCTCAACAACAATAACCTCTTTTATTCGCATGTTTTAAACTCCTGACAATAATTAAACTTCTACTGTATTATAAGCCTCTATTTTTAATAAACGCAAGTATCCATGACAATAAGAAAACCCTTGTTAATCGAATCATTAACAAGGGTTCGTATTTTAATCTAAAATGGTTACTTTCACAGATCGTTTTCCCCAATTATATGCATCGGATTTCGTTGGAACGTGGACATCAATTTTTTTCCCTTTAATCGAACCACCAGTGTCACCTGCTACAGCTTCACCATAGCCCTCGACATATACACGTGTTCCTAATGGGATTAAGCTTGGATCAACCGCAATCACCTTCATATGAGGGTTATCTTTCAGGTTAATTCCAGTTGCCGTCACACCACTACAACCAGAACATCCAGCTGTATAAGCAGTTGAAGACATCGTGAATGATTTTGAACCCCCACTTGAACTGCCACCACGAGATACGACTTTAGCAATCTCCTTCGTACCAACTGCAACAACACGTTGTTCACTTTCTTTTTTCACTTCTTCACTGATCAATTCACGAGAAACTTCTTCTCCATTTTCAAGTGTCACTTTAAACTTCTTCTCAACCAATCCTGCTGAACCAGCTGCAACAACTGTCTCTTTTCCTTTTTCAATCGATGAATCATTTCTTCGTACTGTCGAAAAGTCAATTGTCTCTTCAACAACGTCTGTTACCTCTTCAACTCTCGTAATCGTCACGACCATGTCCGCTTCTAATGCGACATCTTCCTTTGGCTCAAGGCGGTCAAGTTCAGTTAACTCGATCGATTGAGCTGCTAATAAATCTGCTACGGTTTTTTCCGTCGTCCAAAGCGACTCTTCCTCTGTTGCGTCATTAATTGTCACTTCGACAGCTCGATCTAAAACAATCGCTAATTCCTCCACAATTGCTTGATTAAGTGCTAGATTTAATTGATCGTGCTCGCTTACGGTTAAATCAATTTCTGCAAAAAAGTCTTTAACCGTATCTTCAGTTGTATAATGAACTTCTTCTACTTCATCAATCGTTAGAACAACTGCTTTTGCTTCTTTGAAACTTAAATTCATGCCAGATTCTATTTCTACGTCAAGTTGATGTGATAATTGATCATGTGGACTCACTTCAATCCCTTGCTCTGTTAAAAACTCACCAACAGTGTCTTCTCGGGTAATGAATGTTTCCGTTACATCATTATGAGTAAATTCAATTTCAGCCTTCGTTACTTCTAAATAGGTAATATAACTAACAACTATAATAGCTAAGACGCTCATGAATGAAATAAAAATTTTGTTTTTTAATACTGGCAATAGCTTAGATCCTAAGTTCATGCTATTTTGCCTCCTTTTTGTTATGCGCCAGTATTATATAAACATTTAAAAAGGTTGTCAAATCACTGTTTTTTAAATTGTTACAAAGAAAACCCTTGATTTATCAAGGGTTTTGAAACGTAAACCTCACTTATTTCACTCATATTAAGTAAAGGTTACAAATTCGGAATTCCGTCACATCCACGTAATAAATCCTTTATTTAGGTAGATTTCCAATTTGTTTTCCTTACTACAATTTGAATAGCTGTTCAGCATTTTGTGTTGTTATCCGAGCGACCTCTTCAACCGTCATCCCCCGTAAGCAGGCAATTTCTTCTGCCACTAATTTGACATATGCCGGCTCATTTCTCTTGCCTCGGTTAGGATGTGGCGCCAAGTAAGGGCTATCTGTTTCGATTAACACTTTATCTAACGGTACAACTTGCGCACTTTTTTTAATATCAATTGCATTTTTAAATGTGAGTATACCACTAAAAGAAATATGCATGCCTAAAGCTAAAAAACGGTCTTGCCATTCGGGTGTTAAGTTGAAGCTATGCATAATCCCACCGATATCCTCAACATGTTCTTCTTTTAAAACTTGATAAACATCTTCTGTACTGTCACGGTTATGAATCACGATCGGGATCTCTAATTGTTTAGCTACCCGAATCTGCCTTCTAAACACGTCCTTTTGAACATCTTTCGGATCTTCCATCCAGTGATAATCTAAGCCCATTTCACCCATTGCAACAATCGGATGTGTTTGAATCAGCTCGATTAACGCTTCTTCCACTTGATCTGAATAACTACCCGCTTCAGTTGGATGCCAACCAATAATCGGATAAATACTTGGATATGCTTCAGCTAATCTGAGTGCTTTCTCGATCGTTTCATGATCAAAACCAACAACTGCAATTTTTGAAACGCCTTGATCAAGTGCTCGTTTAATGACCGCTTCCTCATCCTCAGCAAATTGGTTAACATTTAAATGTGCATGTGTATCGAAAAACATCTTGACTGCCTCCTTAAAATAATCATAACGCCCTATGAACGCATTAGTTACCCAATATACTAGCACCGATTTTTCAAAAATAAAACTCCTACACCTTTGCTTTGTGTAGAAGCTTTAATTTTGGTTTATTCATATGATCGATTATCCCACTATTGATCCGTTAGGCATGTTTTGTGGTGCTGCTAATAATTCAAGTCTCCCTGATTCGTCTTCAGCAGATAAGATCATCCCTTGACTGATTTCACCGCGCATTTTTCTTGGCTTCAAGTTTGCAACGATCACAACTTTCTTACCAATCAATTGCTCTGGTTCTGGATAGTATTCCGCAACCCCTGAAAGAATTTGCCGGTGACCACCTTTATCACCAGCATCTAGACGGAACTTTAATAGTTTATCAGCGTTCTCAACTCGAGTACAATCGATCACTTCTGCTACCTTTAATTCGACTTGATCAAATTGTTCAAATGGGACATCACCTGCTTTAACTGTCGTTAAATCGATTGCTTCAGGATCCCATGGTGCATCCTCCGCATCTTCAGTAGGTGCTGTCATCGATTCTTGAATCACAGTTGTTTCTTTTTCAACATCTAACCTTGGGAAAATCGGCTCTCCTTTTTTAACAACTTTTCTTCCTGCCGGGAATTGACCATAGGTTAACTTTTCCCAAGTTAAATCTGTTGCTAAATCCAATCCAAGTTGTTCAGCAATTTTAACTGGTGTTTCAACAAAGAATGGACGCAGTAATGTAGCTACAATCCGTAAACTTTCAACTAAGTGAGCAAGAACGTTAGCTAATTCTGCTGTTTTTTGCTCACGAGCAAGTACCCACGGAGCGGTCTCATCAATGTATTTATTCGTCCGCGAAATAAGCGTCCAAATATTTTGCAACGTAACATTAAATTGCAGTTGATCTAAGGTCTCACCATAATTAGCAATAACTTCACCTGCAACTTTCTCCAGTTCTTGATCGAATTGACTCTTCTCATCTGCTGATGTTGGAATCTCACCATCAAAATATTGATTAATCATTGCGACTGTTCGATTTAAGAGATTACCTAGATCATTGGCTAAATCTGAATTTGTCCGGATGACGTAGTCTTCAGGTGTGAAAATACCGTCTGAACCAAATGGTATTTCTCTCATTAAGTAGTAACGCAAGCTATCCAGTCCATAACGATCGACTAGAAAGTCAGGATAAACAACATTTCCCTTTGACTTAGACATTTTTCCATCTCGCATTAACAACCAACCATGACCAAATACTTGTTTAGGTAATGGCAAGTCTAATGCCATTAGTAAAATTGGCCAGTAGATTGTATGGAATCGAACGATCTCTTTACCAACCATGTGCACGTTTGCCGGCCAAAACTTTTGGAATAATTCAGGTTGATTTTCGAATCCACCTAAATCCGGGTCATAGCCTAATGCCGTTATATAGTTTGTTAATGCATCAATCCAAACATAAACAACATGCTTTGGATCAGAAGGAACCTGAACACCCCAATCAAAGGTCGTACGTGATACGGCAAGATCCTCTAATCCTGGTTTAATAAAGTTATTAATCATTTCATTTTTACGTGATTCTGGCTGGATAAAGTCTGAATGCTCTTCGTAATAAGCTAATAAGCGATCAGCATATTTGCTCATGCGGAAGAAGTACGATTCTTCACTTACCCATTCAACGTCGTGCCCACTCGGTGCTTTACCACCGGTCACTTTTCCTGACTCATCACGATACACTTCTGCTAATTGTGATTCAGTGAAAAATTCCTCATCAGAGACAGAGTACCAGCCCGCATATTGATCAAGATAAATATCACCTTGCTTAAGTAATTTCTCAAATATTTTTGCGACGACTTGCTTATGATAATCATCTGTTGTTCGAATAAATTTATCATTTGAAATTTTTAATTTACTCCAAAGTGCTTTTATTTCTGTTGCTTGACGATCAACAAATTCTTGTGGTGTTTTTCCTTCATTTTCGGCTTTTTCTTGAATTTTTAGTCCGTGTTCATCTGTTCCTGTTAAATAATACACATCTTTACCTTGAAGTCTGTTATAACGTGCAAGAATATCACAGGCAATAGTTGTATACGCACTACCTATATGGAGTTTTCCACTTGGGTAATAAATTGGTGTCGTAATATAAAATGTTTTTTTGTCTGACATGTTTTGTCCTCCTAAACGATCTGATCCAATCACGATAATAACGATGTATTGACACTCTATATATTGTAACGGTTTTTTGCTTGCTTTACCATCTATACCTTGATAAATCATTGGTATTTGCTACAGTTTTGCCATGTTTAAGTGGTTTCATTCCATTAAATATAGGCTGTTCAGTACAGTAAATTGGTCTAAAATAATATTTTTCCTTTATTATAATAAATTTGGCTTTTTATTGTTGACACTTATTGAAATTACTGGTATATTCAATATAGGTGTTGTCGAAATATGCCGAATATAAATTAAAGGGGAGAATAAAATGAAATCAACAGGTATTGTACGTAAGGTTGACGAGCTAGGACGCGTGGTCATTCCAATCGAATTACGCCGTACACTAGGTATTGCTGAGAAGGACGCTTTGGAAATCTATGTAGACGATGAGCGTATCATCTTACAGAAGTATAAGCCAAACATGACTTGCGCAATTACTGGTGACATCTCAGATGATAACCTTTCGCTTGCGAATGGTAAGTTAATCTTAAGCCCTGAAGGTGCAAAACAACTGATTGACGAAATCAATCAAACATTGAACAAGTAAGTAAAAAAAGAGAGTCATCGATTGAATTGATCTCATGAACAAATCCAATCGAATGGCTCTTTTTTTAATCCTCAATTTTATGATAAATTTGATAAACGGCTCTTTTTTGTAAACGACGTTCCTGAGCCACTTTTTTGATTGCTTCTTTACTCATCAGTTGTTCAGATTCCATATAATGATCAACATGTTCTATTATCGTTAAATCCTTCCACCAATCTTCTTCTAATTGAGGAATCGACTGATTGCCTTCGATGACGATACAAAATTCACCTTTGATCGTGCCTGTTTCTGCCCACTGTAAAACATCATCAACTGTTCCACGGACATATTCTTCAAATTTTTTTGTTAATTCACGGGCGATCGCAATGCTCCGATTGCCTAAATGATCTTTCAGTTCTTTTAATGTTGATCGTACACGATAAGGTGACTCATATAAAATGATTGTCCCTGTCTGGCAATTTAAATCTTGCCAAGCTTGGCGACGGTCTTTATTTTTCCTCGGTAAAAAACCATAAAAATAAAATTGATCTGTCGGCAAGCCTGATCCAACTAAGGCACAGAGCGCTGCATTAGCGCCAGGTAAAACAACAACGTTTATTCCAGCTTGGATCGCTTGTTGAATTAACGACGTGCCTGGATCAGAAATGCCAGGCATACCCGCATCACTGACAATTGCAATTTGCTTTCCAGCTTGCAATTCACTCAATAAATAATTCAGTTTGGAATCATCACTATGCTCATGATAACTTGTTAGCGGACAGTGAATCTCGTAATGTGCTAGCAGCTTTTTTGTATTTCGTGTATCTTCGGCTCCAATTAAATCAACTGTTTTTAACAAATTTAACGCTCTGATCGTTAAATCTTCTAAATTTCCAATTGGCGTTGGAACGACATATAGTGTGCCAGCCTGATCTTGGTTAAGAAAGCTTTTCTGTGATTTCAATCTGCTCACCTATCTTTTGTTGTTGAATCATTGCTAATTTTTTTCTTCGAGTTAACTTTTTAATTCGGTACTCGACTCGCATTGCTTCTTCTTTTGTCTCAAACACTTCGTGGTAACGTAATTTAAATGGACCTCTACCACGCGTATATTTAGCCCCTTTACCTAATTCATGCATCTCAAGCCGATTAGTTAAATGGTTTGTGTAGCCCGTATACAACGAGCCATCCTTACATTCAATCATATAAACACAATGCTCAATAGACAAGTTGCTGCAACTCCTTTGTATAGCTCCCATCTTGATTGAAAATATGTAATGGCGGTAATAGTTTTAAATCTGGTTTACCATCTCGAATCGCTTCAATTAATAAAATATTCGCTTCCTTACCAGCTTTCGGATAAACAAACTGCATCCGTTTAGGTTCAAGTTTATATTGCCTCATCAAGTTAATGATATCAACAAGTCGGCCTGGACGATGGACCATTGCAAATTTACCACCAGGTTTTACTAACTGGCTTGAGACATCGATGACCTGTTCAAGAGTAACGAGCATTTCATGTCTCGCAATCGTCAAATGATCATTTTTATTGAATTGTTTTTCACTCGTTGTCTTAAAGTAGGGTGGATTAACCGTGACAAGATCAAACTTATCATTACCAAAAAAGTGAGGCATATTGTTAATGTCATCATGAATTAACTGGATTTGTTCCTGCTTTTGATTATGCTCAACACTTCTAGATGCCATATCAAACAGACGCTCTTGAATCTCAACCCCAATGATCGGAACTTGCGTGTTTTTACTGATCAGTAATGGGATCACACCATTCCCTGTACATAAATCAATCATCTTTCCTCTCGTTAGCGGGATTGATGCAAAATTAGCTAATAAGACTGCATCGATTGAATAAGAGAAGACTGTTGGACTTTGGATAATTTGCATCGACTGATCCATAAATAAATAATCAAGTCGCTCATCACCAACTAAAGCAACCATAACTTACCTCCATACATTGTCATAACAAGATAAGAAAAAGACTAAACTTTTGAGGAAAGGCCGACTCTGCATTACGTACGCATTGCGCACCAATTGGTCCGTCACTCTACACCCCAAAATCCAGTCTTTATCTCACTTTAACTTATTTTTTATTTAAAAATTGCAAACAAAATAGGCAGTCTGCGTCCTGTCTCGGACTTCCAAAATGAACATTACAAATATGGAAACCTTCTTCATAAAGCCTCGCCAAGTTATCATGACCCTCACCAATCACATTTGACTGATCACTCTTTTCGGAAGCTTTTGTCGCCTCTTGTTCAACTTCTTGGTCTAAACGTTGACGTAAATGGTGATTTTCGATCGTCATCCGATGATTTTCTTTTAAAAGTTCTTTAATATGCCCTTTTAAATCACCTAGTTGTTGGTAAAGTTGACCGATTTGTTCTTCCATACTCGATACTTGATCAAACATTTCTTTATTGTTCATGACACTTACCACCTCATTATTCCATGGTCATTAAATCAACAATACCTTGCTCAATTAATTCATCTAAAGTATATTCAACAACGCGCTCTTTATCAGTAATTTCAATTTGAATCACACGCTCAAGTATGTTTAAACCAACAACTTTTCCTTTTCCAAGTGGGGTCTCGATTCGTTCACCAAGGTCAGGAAGCTGCTTTTTCGCTTGTTCATAATCATCGTTCTCATATTTTAGACAACACATGAGACGGCCACATAGCCCCGATATTTTTGCAGGGTTTAGTGATAGATTCTGATCTTTAGCCATTTTAATCGAAACAGGCTCAAAATCACCTAGGAAAGTTGAACAACATAGCATCCGACCACATGGACCGATACCACCTAATAGCTTTGCCTCATCTCTGACACCGATTTGTCTTAATTCGATTCTTGTTTTGAAAATTGCTGCGAGATCTTTAACTAATTCTCTAAAATCAATTCTTCCATCAGCTGTAAAGTAAAAGATCACCTTATTACGATCAAAAGTATACTCAACATCAACTAAATTCATGTCTAGATTGTGTTGATTAATTTTATCGAAGCAAGTTTGATAAGCTTCTTCAGCACTTTTTTTATTATCTAAAACGGTATGCTTGTCTTTTTTCGTCGCAATCCGAATGACTTTTTTAAGCGGTAAGACGACATCTTCCTCATCAACTGATTTATTTGCAATCACAACCTTACCAAACTCTACACCTCGTAATGTTTCTACAATCACATATTCATTCTTAACTATATCTAAACGGTCTGGATCAAAATAATATATTTTACCCGTCTTTTTAAAACGGACACCGATAACTTCTATCATCTATCATCACCTCTGCATCTGCAGTACTAGTTTCTCCATCACTAATGTCGGATGAACATTTTGTGTTAATTGTTTTTTAGCTTCTAAGATTAAAGCTAGAATCGTAACAATATCTTGTCGTGACCAGTGCCAGGTAGCCTTCTCTAACTCTGTTAAATAACTTTGATAAACAAGTGACTCTTGTTGGTCAAGCTGTAAATAAATCAAATCCTTAAACCAATATGTTAACAGATCTAAGCCCAAATTAAGTTTGTCTCGATCTGAAAAATGAGTCATCCATTGTTTTTGAATAAAAAATAAGGTCTCATCCCAATTCGATTGGAGTATACCTATCAATTGTACCATTAAGCTTCGTGCCTGCGCAAACCACTCATCTTGATCTAACTTCATCGCTTGTTCAAGGTTTGGCATCACAACAGAAAATAAACGGGCATTTTCTCGAGAAACACCATCAGCTTCTAGCAATTGTTGAACAGATTGTGGTGACAACGGTTTTAATGTTAGTATTTGACATCTTGATTTAATCGTATCCAAAATAGCCTGATTATTTTCAGTCATTAAAATAGCAGTCGTTTTTCGACTTGGCTCTTCTAAAAACTTTAATAATCGATTAGCAGCATTTGTTGTCATTAAATCCGCATGATAAATCAAGTAAACCTTTTGATTCGACTCCATCCCTGTATACGTAAACTCTTTTTGTAAGTGAGCAATCTGATCTTTTTTAATCGATGCTCCATCTGGGCGAATCCAATGGACATCTGGGTGATTACCAGAGTCAATTCGCTTACAATCATGGCATTGATTACACGGTTCACTATTGTCAATTTGCTTGCAGAATAAACTCTTTGCTAATAAATAGCCGATTGCTTCCTTACCTGTTCCTTTGTCACCTTGGATTAGGTAGGCATGTGAAACACGTTTTCTGACTAACATTTGCTGCAACATTTTTGTAGCAATCGGTTGACGTTCTATCATATTTGACCAACTTCTCATAACCACACCACCAATCTAGAAACCAATTTCAATTCACTCTATTAAAAAAGAATGAAATCAACATGATCGATTTCACCCTTTTGTTGTTATCATTATTTTACCACAGATCGTTGGAATGTCACTTGTTCACGAGTATAAATTGATCAACATTCCTTTAATTTCTCCAATCATATCCAATAAGTCAATTGAACGCTTTTCTTGCTCGACAACTGCTTCCGTTAGCTCAATTAATTTTTCATCTATTTGCTTTACAATCAATAATCGACGACTATTTCCATTCATTTGAAACGTATGAGAATGAGATATATCCAAGCCATACTGGACAGCTTCTTGAATAAAATCCTTCACAAAACGTTTGAATTTCGTTAATTCTCGAATCGTACGATAACGGGAAAGACGTTCACCTTGGTCAGTAATTTCCTCCATCAACTGTTCAAGTTGATCGACTTGTAGCTTTTCGGACTGCGCCATCACCATTGCATCAAAAGATAGACTCTTCTTCTTAGACGCTGCTTTTTTTGGCTTTCGAGCATCAAGCTGTGACCTAATATCTTTATTAATCTTCACAATACGTTCATCCTTTAATCACTAAAATTGATGGAATTGATCCACTGGTAGAACAAATACTGTTGATCCGCCAACTTCGATATTGATTGGCTGTGGAATATATGAATCTGTATTTCCTCCCATTGGAGAAATCGGAGCAACCATCTGCTCACGTTGACTAGACTTCTCTTTGATAATCTCAAGTGCATCATCAACATACTCATCATCACAACCAATAATTAATGTTGTATTACCTTCTTTTAAAAAACCACCTGTTGAAGATAGCTTCGTTGTCTTAAAATCTTTTTTATTGAGTGCATCAATTAGTCGATTACTATCTTTATCTTCAATAACAGCCATAATTAACTTCATGATCAGTCGCCTCCTGAATAATCTTCCTATCCATTAATTTGCAACATTATCTTTTTAAAAGATGCTTCAATCACACTTTCTAATGATTGCTCCGCATCAATCGAATAAATCCTTGAGGGAAAACGCTTTTGTAATAATTGATAACCTTGATAAACCTTTTGATGAAATGATAAGTGCTCAACATCTAAACGATTTTTCTCACGAAATTGGTTTGCTTGAATTCTAGCCAATCCGACTTCTGGCTTCAAATCAAAAAATAAGGTCAAATCCGGCATAAAATGATCAATTGCGAATTGATTGATCTGATAGATATGATCGATTCCTAAACCGCGTGCATGACCTTGATAAGCCAAGCTACTGTCAATAAAGCGATCACATAAAACGATGTTTCCTTCTTCTAAAGCAGGTTTAACTTTTTCCATAAGATGCTGTCTTCTTGCAGCAGCATACAATAAAGCTTCTGTTCTGGCATCCATTTCGATATTCTTCTTATCTAATAAAATTTCACGAATCTGTTCAGAAATACTAATGCCACCCGGTTCACGAGTAATCACAACTGAATAGCCTTGTAAATTCAACAATTCCGCAACACCAGTTAAAGCTGACGATTTACCTGCCCCTTCGCCTCCTTCAAATGTGACAAAATATCCACTCACTTTATTATTCTCCTTTAGCTTGCTGAGACGATCCACTTTGCTAGAATCCATTTCTCATCAACAAAGCATTCTGTTAATTCTTACTATTATTGTATCATGTTTATGCGAAAAAATTAAATGTTCTTTCCTTAATTATTCATATGAGAGGTCGTCATCTGAAGACACTTCGCGTTCCGCGGGGATGGCCTTAGCTAACTTTTGTAGCAAAAATCGCTACAAAAGTGGATCTTCGGCTCATCCGATTCCCGCTGGAGTCTTCGTGTCTTCAGATGACTATACATTATTTCCGTTCACCCTTTAAGTGAGTGCGTACATATAAACGAAAGGCATTTAGTTAAGCATTATCAATTACTTTGCGATAAACTATGAATAATTTAGGTCTTTGTATAATTATCTAGCTTCACTTAAAAATCTCGTATTCTTAGTGGATTAGAATACGAGATTTTTAAGTCAACTTTTTAACGGCTGTTCCCTCATTCTTCTTAACTTATTAATGAAGAAACGGTAACTGGGATCTTCTGGATCAGTTGCAATCATTTTCGTCTGACATTGATCACAGACGTATAAATAATAGATAAACATGCCCTCTGACTGATTTGTCTCACAAATATGACAATAATGCATCCTCTCCACCTCCATTTGCTAGCTTTACCGAAAGTGGATTAACCTATACACTATTTTTCTAGAAAAATAAATAATGCACATAAAAAACCTACCCTGCTAGGTGTTCCTAACAGGGTAGATTAATATTCTTACTCTTCGTCTGCTTCTTCTTCTTCTACAGGCGTAATTTCATCAGCCTCAAATGGCTCATCTTGAGTTACACCAATTTGATAGCGATACTTACCAGTACCATTACCGATATAGTAATCCGTTACACGGTTGTTAACTGGAACAATAAGTGCACGGTAAACAGTTGGAAATACTGGGATTTCATCAACCATAAGTTGTTGCCACTCGCTATAAACAGCTTGGCGGTACTCGTAGTCGAATGATTCTTCAGATAAACCTTCTGCTAGTAAGCGATCATTTTCTTCGCTTGCAAAACGTGGGTAGTTAAATGCTGCTGTACGGCCATATAGTCCTGAAGGGTCAACGTCAGAACCTACACCCCAAGCACCTTGATAAACATCGATATCTGGATCATCTGCTTCAACACGGTCATAGAATGTGTTGAATTCTTGTAAACGACCATCTAAAAGTTTTACGTTTAAGCCGACTTCTGCCCATGCTTGCATGTAATACTGTGCAAGTGGTTCAGCCGTATCTCCACCTGACATTGAGGCAAAGTTAATCACTAACTCATTGCCATCTTTGTCTGAACGGAACTCATCATCCTCATTAACATAAAGATAACCAGCTTCATCTAAGATTTCATTCGCTTTTTTAACATCATATGTTGGTGCCTCAATCGAGTCATCATGGTAATCTGGATGTGAAGGTGGAATTAATGTTGTTGCATTCCAACGTAAGCCATCATAGAAACGATTCCCGATTGCATCGTTATCAACCGCATGCCACATTGCACGACGTAAGTTAACATCTGCCATCTTCATATCTGGATCCATAACCACTTCACCAGCGTCAGCATCCCAGCGACCTAACTTAAATCCAATGTACGTATAAGCATTATCAATTGTACCTAAGAACTCAACGTTTGACATTTCATAATTATCTGCATATTGATCAGCTGGGAATGAACTTACTACGTCAACACGACCTGTTTCAAGTGATTGAACGACAACGTTCGGGTTAATTACTTGAACAGTTACAGCATCAAGTTGTGGTTCGCCTCTCCAGTAATCTTCGTTTTTAACCATTGTTACAGACTCACCTGGAACAATTGAGTCAACTTTATATGGTCCATAACCAATTGGGTTACGACGTACTGCATCTGATGATGCCATCTCTGCAATTGGAATATCTTCAAAAATATGCTTAGCTAACGGATATGCCCATACACCACTTGATAATAGTGATGGTGTAAACTGATGATACGTAAATTTAATTGTCTTATCATTAATGATTTCAATTCCTGAAATCGTATCTGCTTCTCCTGCATGATATTCTGGCATACCTTCAACACTACTTAGGGCTTGAGTATAACGCACACCTTCATATTCAGGGTGTCCTACAACCTCATAAGCATAGGCCCAGTCTTCTGCAGTTACAGGCACACCATCGTGCCAATTTAAATTCTCATTGATGGTAAATGTGATCGAGTTCGAATCACGATCTACTTCAAAAGTAGCTGCTCCATCTTGAGTATAGTTATAGTTACCATCAATCGCTAGAAGTGACTCATTAAACCAATCAATAATTTGCACATCTGGGTTACCAGAATAGAAGTTATAGTTTAATGTTCCTTCAAATGGTGTATCAGATACAAGACCGAAAACTAATTCGCCTCCGCCTGTTGCATCCCCTTCATTTGTCTTGATTTGCTCGAAATCATCAATTGAGAACATCTCATCTGATTTTTCGCCACTACATGCTGCTAAAACTAACAATGACATTAAGATAAGTGCAAATATGCCTTTTCTTATACTAACCTTTGTCATGTAATAACCTCCCTATTTTTTTATGTTTTTTTATCAACTTAACGTTGATGATATATGCTAGCACCTATTTAAGGTGTAGATAACAATAATTAAGAAAACACTTAACCTCGACGCTGTCTTGCGTCTGTTGCTCTTTTTAGTGCCTCACCAATGTTACGGACACTAAGCATGAGTAAGAAAATTAAAATCGCAGCTGGTAACCAAATCCACCAGCGATATTCTAACGTTTGCGGATTTCGCGCATAACTGAGTAATGTTCCTAAACTCGGTGTTGACTCAGGGAAACCAAATCCTAAAAACGATAGTCCTGACTCTAATCCAATATTAGCTGCTAAGTTCAATGTCATTGAAACAATAATAATTGAACTTAAGTTTGGTAAAACTTGACCAAACATGATCTTCCATTGTGGTGTACCGAGCGTTTTAGATGCTTGCGCATAATCTAGCTCGCGTTCTTGCAGTGCCTTTGAACGAATTAAACGGGCAATCCCCATCCATAAAAAGGCGGTCATTATCAAGGAAAATGCAAGTGTACTATAGTTTGGAACAATCGACACAAAAACAATAACAATCATCAAAAATGGTAAAATTTGAAAGAAGTCTAAAATACGCATCATGACGTTATCAACATGTCCACCAAAATAACCTGCAATTAAACCAAAGGTGATTCCAATCACACCTGTTAAGAATGTAACGACAAAACCAATCCATAACGAGTTTCTCGTCCCGATAATCAATTGACCAAAGACATCACGACCACCATAATCAGTTCCGAGCCAAAACTCAGCACTTGGTGGTTCGTGAATTGAAAATAAATCGACTCGAACGATCTCATTTAAATCCAACACTAAGGAAACTGTAAAAACAAGTACAGTAATACCAACAAAGAATATTAACGAAAATAGAGCTAACTTATCTCGAACAATTTCTCGCCAAAGTATATTCAAGCCACTCTGATTTCGATGGGCTTTCTTCTGTTTTCTAATATCTAAATTCATTGCTTCAACATTTGTCTCTTCCACTAAAACTCACTCCTTTCCCGATTACTTAATTCGAATCCGTGGGTCAACTAGACTTAGGATAATATCCGATAGGAGAGCACCTAAGATTGATGCGATACCAAAGAGTAAAACGACCGAGATGACCACACTTGAGTCACGTCCAGTAATAGCTTCCATAAAGAGAAGTCCCATGCCTGGATAACTATAAATCGTTTCAATAAAGACGGTACCACCAATTAACCCAGTAATTTCAAAGCCGAAGAAGGCGGCA
>NZ_BAABDL010000119.1:0-36895 GCF_039539605.1 Amphibacillus indicireducens
ATTAAAATTGATTATTCCCACTCTAAGACAGACTATTTTAGAAGAATAGTATTTGTTCAGTAGACACTAATTAGTGTACACTGAATAAATTGAGTTAAATCATAAATTCATATGCTTTTGCCGATACGCTTTCGGTGTCATTCCAATCAGACTTTTAAAATTCCGATTAAAGGTTCGGGAATTCTGAAAGCCTGATTTATCTGAGATTTCCGTTATTGAATGACTTGTGTTTTTAAGCAAAAAACAAGCATGGTTAACACGAGATGAATTTAACAATTTTGGAAATGTACTTTTTAAACGATCTGCAATTAATTTGGAAACATAAACACTACTATAGCCCAGAGCCGCACTCAATTGTTCAAGCAGGAGATGGTTTTGAAAATTATTTTCTATATAGATTAACAGCTGAGCAATTAATCCATCATTTCCTTTCACCTTTACTAATTCTGTGTTTTGTTCAAAAATATGTAGCACTTGATAAAGGGCTGATTTTCGGTAATAGTAAGAATCGGTAACAAATAACGGCTCATGTAGTTGACTAATCTGATCATTTGTCATTGAAATGACTGGACTTTCGAAAGCCATAAATTCCGTTTTCGTATAAAAATCGTCAGTATATTCTGGTGAAAAAATCAAAATATCCAGCCTTGATTGGAACGGTGTTTCAATAAAGTGTGTCTGAAATGGCAAGATTAAGGCGACATCCCCTTCAGTAAGTGAATAATATGTCTGGTTAATATTTAATACAGTGTGACCCTGTCTGCAAATAATCAATTCAAAACTCCGGTGAAAATGTTCTGGATAAGTTAATGATTCAGGGTGATAACGGAAAATTGCTAAATCCTCTCCATAGTGATCATGCTGAAATTCAATAATAGTTTTCACTCTCCTATATTTTTTGTCTAATACTATATAGAAAATGTCTTGTTATTGCAAGTGTTTACGAATTACAATAGCGCTATAAGATGCGTTCAAAATTATTAATCAAAAGACATGAGATTAAAAAGGTTGCACTTGAACAGCTTAATTTTAAACTAGATTATTTTAAAGGAGAGCATAAAATGAATACTTTCACAAATCCAGTATTAGAGGGGTTCTCACCGGATCCATCAGTATGTGCGGTAGGAGAAGATTTCTATCTAGTCACATCGACCTTTGCCTATTTTCCAGGTGTACCTGTTTATCACAGTAAAGATCTTGTTAATTGGAAACAAATCGGAAACGCCTTACATCGCGAAGAACAACTTAAACTTCTTAATGCAAAACATTCAGGTGGTATTTTTGCTCCGTGTATTCGTTATCATGAAGGGACATTCTATATGATTACGACAAACGTTTCACATGGAGGGAATTTTTTAGTGACAGCAACTGATCCTGCAGGGCCATGGTCTGATCCTTATTTCATTGATAATGCACCCGGAATTGATCCGAGTCTTTTCTTTGATGATGATGGAAAATGCTATTATATTGGGACTCGTCCAAATCCTGAAGGTCCTAAATATAACGGCGATTGGGAAGTTTGGTTACAAGAATTTGATCTAGATGCAATGCAATTAACGGGTGTCAGCACGAAGCTTTGGAAAGGTGCTTTGCACACAGCAGTTTGGCCAGAAGCGCCTCATCTTTACAAAAAGGATGGCTACTACTACCTATTAATCGCAGAAGGTGGAACAGGGTTTAATCATGCGTGTACAGTTGCTCGTAGTGAAAAGGTTGATGGGGCTTATATCGGTAATAAAAACAACCCAATTTTAACACACCGCCACCTTGGGAAAGATTTCCCTGTTCATAATGTTGGTCATGGTGATTTTGTTGAAACCGTTGATGGAAAATGGTATATCACTTTGTTAGCTAGTCGAATCTTTGATGGTTACAGTAACCTAGGTAGAGAAACATTCTTAGCTGAAGTGGTTTGGGAAAATGGCTGGCCTGTGGTTAACCCTGGTGAAGGTCGCTTACTCGAAGTTCAGGAGCATAAGCTTCCGTTAATACCAGTAGAGCATTCTGGAGAGCATACATTTGAGACGATTAAGCCTGAGTTTATGTTTTTAAGGAATCCAGATATGAACAACTATGATAACCAAGTAAGAGAAGGATGGATGAGACTACACCCTACAGAAAACACAATTCATGATCTTGCTTCACCAACGTTCTTAAGCATACGTCAACAGTCAATGTGGTACAAGCTAGCGACACATGTTGAACTAGCATTAGCTACGGGTGGAGAAGCTGGGCTTGTTATTTTACAAAATGATAAATATTCAATTCGTCTCGTCGTAGTTGAGGAAGATAGTCAAACCGTTGTAAAAATGGTTACGACAATTGATGGTAAAGAGAGAGTTGTTGGCTCGGAAGTTATTACTGAAAAGGACATTGTTTTAGAACTGGTTGGTTCTGGTCAATTGGTTAAAGGTATCTGTCGAATAGGCGATCAAGAGTTAGTCATTGCTGAAGAAATCGATTCACATTATCTGAGTACCGAAGTTGCTGGTGGATTTGTCGGCTGTACGTTAGGAATTTATACAACATCAACAGCAAAAGAACCAGGCTATGCTGACTTTGAATGGTTAAATATCAAGAAAACAAACGAATAATAAGATCAGGCTGAGCTCAATCTCAGCCATTCTTTTATAGGAGGATGAGAATGTCTTTAGAAGTTCAAGTTAAAAACCCAATCATTCCATTAGATTATCCTGATCCTGATGTGATTCGAGTTGATCACACTTACTATATGGTTTCGACAACGATGCACTTTATGCCCGGTTGTGAGATTCTCCGTTCTTACGATTTAGTCAATTGGGAGCACGCTGCTTTTGTCTATCATAAATTAGATAGCACACCAGCACAAAGATTAGAAGACGGGTTAAATATATATGGTAAAGGTATGTGGGCAGCAACAATTCGTTACCATAAAGGGAAATTTTACTTAGTTTTTGCAACTAATGATACTAGGAAAACCTATCTTTATACGGCTGAGAAAGTTGAAGGACCGTGGGAGAAAAGTGAAATAAAAGGTTTTTACCACGACTCTTCACTACTTTTTGACGATGATGATCGTGTTTATCTCGTCTACGGCAATCGAGACGTTCGCTTAGTTGAACTTGAAAGTGATCTTTCAAAACCAAAAGAAAATGGGATCAATCGAATCATCGTGTCTGATCGTGACAATCCTAATCTAGGCTATGAAGGTGCACATTTTTATAAAATTAATAAGAAGTATTATTTATTCTTAATTCGTTCGCTTCCTGATCGATGGATGCGAGTCGAAGGTTGTTTTGTATCCGATTCACTTGAAGGTGAGTTTGTTGGCGGAGACATTTTCATCGATGATCGAAATTATTGTGGACAAGGTGTTGCGCAAGGTGGCATTGTCGATACACCGGATGGAGATTGGTATGCGATTCTATTCCAAGATCATGGAGCTGTTGGGCGAATTCCAATTTTATTACCGATTAAGTGGAAAGATGACTTTCCAGTATTCGGTATTGATGGAAAGGTCCCAGCTGATTTTACGACGAAAAGCATGCGTCCAGACTACATTTATCAACCTTTAGTTGGGTCTGATAATTTTAGGACAGCCTATGTCAATCAATATGGATTAGCACCTAAGTGGCAATTTAATCATGAGCCTGTTAAATCTGATTATCGGATCAATCATGAACAAGGTTACTTTGAAATTACAACAAATAAACTAGTAAATAATTTACTTCAAGCGCCAAATACGTTGACCCAACGCATGCTCTTTCCTAATTGTGCGGCTGAAGTGACGATTAATGCAGGTCAATTAAATGATGGTGATATTACTGGATTTAGTGCCTTTCAGGGTGCATACGGATTTGTAGGCATTACTAAGGATAACGGGAAGTATTATCTAATTATGCGAACCAAACCACTTGATAATCTTAATATGCAATCATTTGATGAAAACCAATCGGTCGAAGTAGAATGGGAGCGTTTTAAAATTGCCGAGCCAATCGTTACCTTTAGAATCGAAGCTGATCTTTGGGAAATGAAGGATGAAGTTCGATTCCTTTATCAAAAAAATAATCAGTTTATCCAAGTAGGACCAAAACACAAAGTAGCTTTTAAACTCGATCATTTTACAGGTTGCCGCTTCGCCTTATTCAATTATTCAACACAGGAAAAGGGAGGCTCAGCAAGGTTTAGTCAGTTTGAATACTATTCATAATTTATTTCATGTAATCTAACAAAATATTTACATTCATAGTTCAATCACTTGCTACAAACCAAGCAGCAATCGTTCGAGATGGTCAAGATTATGATATGGGTGACTTTGTTGAAGGATTTACCCGACCATGATATCGAATCAATTTATAACTACCCAGAGCAAGCAGGATTTGAATCAAACTTTACCAACGAGGATGATATTAATAATGCAAGATCAGCTGTTGATGAAATTTGGGTCGATTAACATTCTTGATTGAATGTTAAATCTTAAACTTTAGCAGTGTAAATTCTAATGAATTTACACTGCTTTTTAAATGATCAGATAAATATTCGCCGTTATCCCCAATTCTATCCACAGACAGTTAAATAAGTAGTTATACACGCTTATTCAACAACTTAACCACAGCTTCTCCACACTTTTTATTATAAAACTGATTTATAACTTAATAATTTGTGTGGGAATATCCGTTCTCTACTACATATTGAAAGTTACACACAAGGTTATGCACACCCTGTGCATAACCTTGTGTTTATCCCCATTAAAATACCTATCTTAAAGAGTTATAAGATTTATCTCTTTAAGACAGGCTTAATCATCATATGGATCACTGTTTTGTTAATTCAACTATAGCTTCCTCAGCTTCTCCTGATCGGTAAAATTTAATGACCATTTCATCTCCCGGTCCTTTTTGTTGATATAAAAACTTCCTTAAGTCAACAATTGTATGAACCGGCTCGCCATCAAGCTCAACGATAACATCATATGTTTGTAAGCCTGCATAATCAGCTGGAGTAAATGGTTCAACTGATTGAATATAAATGCCACCAGTCACTTCGTCAGGTAATAATAGGCTTTGCTGCCATTCTGCTTTTGGGACATCTATTAGCGAATATGCTTCAACACCTAAAAAAGCACGTGTCATAAAACCAACTGATTCCAGCTCCTGAATAACTGGCAGAGCTTCATTAATCGGGATCGCAAATCCAATCCCTTCTACAGCCGCTTGGTTAATTTTCATCGAATTAATGCCAATCAACTGTCCTGACATATTGATTAGAGCACCGCCGCTATTCCCTGGGTTAATTGCTGCATCCGTTTGAATCACATCTGCTTGCCAATCCGCTAAGCCATCACCACTTAAATCTTGCGGGATTGAGCGTTGCGTACCACTAATAATCCCCTGCGTAACAGAGCCTGACAAACCAAGTCCTAAAGGATTTCCAATCGCAATCACAGGTTCACCGACTTTTGTTAATTCCGAATTCCCCAAATCAATCATTACATCAATATCTGTTCCATCCACTTCCAAGACAGCCAAATCAGTATACAAGTCACTTCCCTTTAGCTCAGCAATCAACCTTGTATCATCTGCTAAAATGACTTCGATTTGATCAGCACCTTCAATGACATGATGATTCGTTACGATAAAAGCACGATCATCAGTTTTACGATAGATGACACCTGATCCTGTCCCACCGTCATAGACCGCTTGGTCCCAAAAGTTAAATGAACGAGTTTGGATATTTTCAACGCCAACAACTGCTGGTGTGACGCGTGCAACAATATCAGTGACTTGAGTTGCAATATCTACACTGATCGGTGTAATTGAATGAATGAATTGAAATGTCTCATCTTGATTAGCAACTAAATTCTCACTCATCAAACCGTGATCCTCAGAGATCAGATAAAATTCATATGGGAGGAGCTCTAATTCAATCAATTTCGGTAAAGCTACAGCAAAGAGAAATGCTCCGAGCACAAAACCAATGATTAAAGCGAGAAAAGGATTACTCCGCTTCTGGCGATAACTTTTTCGTTTTTTTCTATTACTCCCATCATCAAAGTAGACAATCGTAATCAGCTCCTTTTTAACCAGTACGACTAGTTTACCTCATTTAAGATTAATTTAAACCACTTGATAAAGTGGTGTTGGTACCATAGGATCTGTATCATGGATTGTAATTTTCTCACCAATTGGGAAATCTGCTGCTTTTAAATGGTTTTCAACGGACATCCGGGCTAGTTCTTTCATATTATTGTCTTTACTCAAATGCGCTAAATAAATCCGTTTCGTTTGATCACCAATAATATCTTCTAATGCAAGGGCACAGTCATCATTTGAAACGTGGCCGTAGTCACCAAGAATTCGTCGCTTAACATTCCAGGGGTAGTGACCCATTTGAAGCATTGACACATCATGGTTAGCTTCAAAAACTAAAGCGTCAGCATTCTCAACTATTTTCTTGATCCGTTCAGATACATAACCTAGATCTGTTACGAGTGCAACTTTTTTTCCTTCATGGTGAAAGGTATAAAACATTGGTTCGGCAGCATCGTGGGATACGCCAAATGATTCAACATCGATATCACCAAAGGTTTTTACTTCTTCTAGATTAAACGTGAATTTTTGGTCTAGAGTTAGTTTTCCGATTGATCCATCCATTACTTTCCATGTCTTTTCATTTGCATAAATCGGTAAGTTATATTTACGAGCTATAATACCTAGCCCTTTAATGTGGTCACTATGTTCATGAGTCACTAAAATCCTTGATAAATCTCTTGGATCTAAACCCGTTTCATGAAATAAACGGTCGATCTGTTTGCCACTCAAGCCAGCATCGACTAATATTTTTTCTTTTTCTGTTCCGATGAAAAAAGCATTGCCTGAGCTTCCTGATGCAAGCACTGAAAATTGAAACGTCATTCTATATCCACCTCAACTATATTTTGCTGAACCGCTAATAACATTTGTTTTATTTTTAATAACAAATCTTCAGGATCATCCTTCAACTGATAATAAACGATATTATCAGCATTAGAGGGTTCAAGTAATGTCACAAGTTCTGTAATTTTTTCTTCATAAAAGCGATCATTTTGCGGATAATTATGACCTTCTATTGCATTCACAAAATGGTGATCATCATGATTCACTTGAATACCCCAAGTTGGATTAAGGATCATTTCTCCATTCGGCAATGAAATTAAATTATGATAACCCAGTGCAACATCTGTCACCACATCTCCTGTCACCAGTTCTTTAAAGTGGTGATACAAACGATAAATTGCATCATACTGCTTAATCAGTGATCGACCGTCATCTGGACTTCCAACAATTCTTAATTGAGATTGCGTATACTGTGTCATCTGTCCTTCCGAGTTTAAATAAATCAGTAAGATGGCATTTGTATTATAAAAAATCGGATGCTCCATTTCTTGAAAAAAGACTAGCACATTTGCTAGATCAAGCTCGCCCCAATACGTATAACGATCTCCATTAAGTACATACGTCTCTAAGTCGCTCTCTGGGTCTCCAAAATCAAAAGCAACCGGCTGATTAAATCGAGAATATAAATAAGTATTATCGACGACAACGACTTGTTGATCAGGTAAAGCCTCTATTTCTTCTTTAGCACGTAAGTTATAATTATAATTTTGTGTATGAACAAGTGGGGCAGTATAACTCTCATCAGATAAATTTTCTAAACCATTAATATTAAACTTTAATTCGTCCTCTCGCGTCGTGACAGGGATAAACCTGATTTCTTCATCTTGTCGATCAATTAACTGTTTAATCAAAAATATGTTTAGAATTAAGAAACAAATAATAAAAAGTGTCTTAATTTGGCCCCATTGCATTATTATCCCCTCCTATCCCCTCTGGTGGAATAACTAAAGGACTCCAGCCATTAATCCCTTTAACATACCATGTTGGAATTAGCTCAAAAACTTGACCTTGGCCACCTAACTGCTCTCGAACCCGATAACCAACCGTAACATCATAAATCGCTGTTCTCTGATAGCTTTCACCATTCAAAATCTGAATCACTTCATTCGCACTAATTAAGTTTGTCATTTCTCGACCAATACCTCGTTGCTCAATTAATGTGATTAATGGATGGCGATATTGATAAACAATCTGATTATGCCAAGCTACAGAGATTGTCGCTAATTGTGAATCTGAAAAAATAGGAATCCCATTATAAGATAAGGAAAATTCAACTTGATTTGTTTGTGGTGTCATTTCTAATTTAGAAATAAAATAACTAAATGGTGGTTCAAACGTATAACCATTGTGCACATTAACAAAATCGTGAACTTGCCCAAAAAGCTCATAACGAGTTAAATTTTCATCTGATATTCTTTGTTGGTTTGTTTGGTTAGTAAAAGAAATATAATTTGATTTATGTGTTAGTTCTCTAGTGCCATCGATAAAAATAGTATCACCAGTCGGCGTCCGTGAACTCCTGACAATCGATGGCGTCGTAAATAGGAAGTTTTTAAATGGATCAATTGGAAGATCCCGATAAGAAAAGAGCAACACATTAGGATCTAAGTAATCAGGTAAATACATATTCGTTCCTCGACTACTTTGATAGACTTCAAATCTGATCAGATCCTCCGATGAAAAGATTGTTTTAATTCGGTCAATCTCTTCCGGATAATTTTGCAAGCTTGCACCAATCACACGATTTTCTAGATCATTTCGAAAAATAAGATGACGACCTTCATGATCAAAGATAATTTCAATTCGATTATACTCCCCGGATGGAATCACTGTTGATTGATCAACAGCAAACAAGTCATAAATAGTTTCAGAAGGAAGATCAGTTGAGAAAACAATTTCTAGCCGATCATTATGCTCTTCCCACCATGTTTCATCTAAATTAAAACTCGTAAAGTTATACAAATAATAATCACTCACCCGATCAAATAAGCGTGACTCAGCTGATTTACTCGCTAAACCAGTCTTTTCTTCAGTACTTTGATCGTGGTAGACCATGTAAATGGGTTTAAGCAGATCTGAACGCGTTAAGCGATAACCTGTTTCAATTTCTGGGTCAACTAGGTTTTGATCAATACCCGACATTTCAAATTCAGGTTGGTGATTCCAGATCGCTAACGTCAGAAACATACTAGAGGAAACCAGCAAAATAAGTAAAATCGTTTTTAATTGTTCGCGTTTCATAGTTAATCACCCTGCTTTCGCGCAATTAAAGGTAATGAAAAGAAGATTTTTGTCCCTTGCCCCTCATGACTATCAGCCCAAATTTGACCTTGATGATTCATAATAATTTCTTTAGCTATCGCTAACCCTAACCCTGTACCACCAAGCTTTCTCGATCGTGCTGAGTCAGCCCGATAAAAGCGGTCAAAAATCTTTTCTACCTTTTCTGGCGAAATACCTGGACCATTGTCAGCAATCATAATTTTAATTCGGTTCCGTTCTTTGGTCAGTTTAAACCGCACAACATCATCTTTTGGTGAATATTTAAGGGCATTGGACATGATATTATCAACAACTTGAATAATCTGATCCTTATCAATCCAGAGAAAAATACTTTCTCGTGGAATACTGCGCTCTATTTTAATCTGTTCATCTTTATTCATCTCAAACCGATCAAGAATATGATGGAAAAACGGCACAATATTGACACGCTCTTTGACCATTTCCTGACCCTTATTGTCCATTTTTGATAATTGTAATAGATCATTAACGAGACGAATCATACGCTCCGTCTCATTTTGAGTCACTTCAAGAAACTGTGGTGCTATTTCATGATTCGTCCAAGCTCCATCAATTAATGCCTCTAAATAACTTCGCATTGTTGTTAATGGTGTCCGAAGTTCATGGGAAACATTTGACACAAATTCCCGTCGTTCTCGTTCAACTTTTTCCTGCTCAGTAACATCACTAATTACCGTAATATATCCTGAGAAGCGACCATACTCATCTTCAACAACAGTAAAGTTTGCTTTTATTAATAAGAAACGATGATCATCGCTGAAATCAATCGTGATTGAACTTGAATCTTGCATTTCAACTAATTGAATCATTTCTTCGTTTAAGTTAAGCACATCAAAGATCGATTTACTCTGTACTTGTGCAAAAGTTTGGCCAATCAAACTAGCTGCCGGCTCATTCATTAAGGTGATCTGTCCCGCTTCATTTGTTGAAATCACGCCATCAGACATATTCGATAGCACCGAGCTTAACTTTCTACGTTCTTCCTCAGTCGTGTGGTTTGCTATTTTTATATTTTCTTTCATTTCATTAAATGTATTAGCTAGCTGACCAATCTCATCAGTACCATAAACATTCACTTTTTGTGAAAAGTCGCCACTTGCTAAAACTTGTGCTTGCTCACGCATTTCAGTGATCGGTTTTGTGATTGAACGTGCGACTAAAATACCGACGATTGCTGAAATACCAACTGCGATTAATGTACCGTTAAGAAAAATGGTGTTGATACTTGCTAATTGTTGATAAATTCCTTCCATTGATGCTTCCAAATGAATTGCACCAATTGGCTCACTGTCATTATCTGAAAGTGGATGTATTTTAACTAAATAGCGTTCTCCAGTAACAATATCTCGTTGAATCATGCGCGATTTTGCCCCTGAAATAATCGCTGGTCTGGCACTACTATCTCCAGTAATAAGCTTTCCGATATCTTCTTGGTTGTTAGAACCAATAATTCGAAACTGACGATCAATAACTTGGAGTTTTGAGTAAGCATCGCTTTGACCATAAAGGGCAATAATATTCGCTACATCCTGTTCCAACGTTCGGTTTTGATTGTCATCGGAACGATCCATTAATATCGCATCTCGAATGTTATAGCTTAAGACTTCAAGCCGTTCATTAATTGCTTCTTCAAAGCTTTCATTTAACTCTGTTTCCAATCCTTGTGAAAAGTAGGCACCAATAACTTGAATTGCTAATAGAAGAAGCAAAATCATAATTATGATTATTTTCCATTGGATTGATTGAAATAGTCCTACTCTTTTCATTAATTTTACTCCTGTTCAGGGTTGCGTAAGTAGTAACCGACACCTCGGCGGGTAATAATCCAAACTGGGTTACTTGGATTATCCTCAATTTTTTCTCGCAGTCTTCTCACTGTTACGTCAACCGTTCGGACATCACCATAATAATCATAGCCCCAAACTGTCTCCAGTAAGTGTTCACGTGTCATCACTTGCCCAATATGGCGAGATAGATAATGAAGCAATTCAAATTCGCGATGCGTTAAATCTACTTGCTTGCCCGATTTAGTAACTGCATATGCATCTGGATGAATCGTTAATGTACCAACTTGAATATTTTTATTTACACTTGCTTGGTCTACAGGTTGTTGTTGACGTCTTAAGTTTGCTTTTACCCGAGCAATGACCTCTCGATTACTGAATGGCTTCGTGACGTAATCGTCAGCCCCCAATTCTAAACCTAAAACTTTGTCAATTTCAGAGTCTTTTGCCGTTAGCATGATGATTGGCATATTGTGTGTTTTTCGAATTTCGCGACAGACTTCATTTCCATCACGTTTAGGTAACATAATATCTAACAAGAGTAGATCTGGGTTTTCTTTGTGTGTTAATTCAATTGCTTCATCGCCATCGTATGCACAAATAACTTCGTAGCCTTCATTCTCTAGATTAAATTTTAATATATCTGCAATTGGTTTCTCATCGTCTACAACTAATATCTTTTGGTTCATATCGATCTTGCCTCCCGATAATATATTGTACTCTTTCCTTATTTTAACGCACTTTAAGTCAAATGTCTTTTATTGAAGAATTTTAATGTTTATTTTTAACTATTCGACTCAACTTTCGTAGATGGAAATAAGCAAATAACCCTTGATGTAGCAAGTAAGACGCATTGTTCATTGACAATATTGACTTTTACTTATACACATGGAAAATTTAATCTCAGATCCTTATTTTGAGCATCTATTCGTTCCCGAAAGCGTCCGCCTAGAGTGAAGATCACGGGTCTAGCACCAACAAAATGATTCGTGTTTTGTCCTCAAGTAAATAAGTCAGGTACTATACTAAAATGCAATACCACCTTATTCAATCTAAGGGCAACATAAAAACATAACTGCGAAAGTTGAGTATTTAACTTTAGGATGCCCATGATTTCCTTAAATTTAATAAAAAGCTGACTTAGGCTATCCAATTAAAAAACCTCTGTTTTTACACAGAGGTTTTGGTTGTGGCTTAATTTAATACATTCATCGGATCAATTTTTGAGCCGTCTTTTATAACTTCGAAGTGCAAGTGGATACCAGTTGAACGTCCGGTTGTTCCCATAACACCAATCTTCGTTCCTTGTGGGACAGTATCACCTACACTGACTGATGTACTAGATAGGTGAGCATATAATGTTTTATAACCATTATTGTGATTAATTACAATATAGTTCCCATAACCACTATTGGATGTGACTGTTTCGACAACACCATTGTCCGAAGCGACGATATCACGGTTTGATGGACGTGCAATATCGATTCCATTATGGTGTGAACCCCAACGTGGACCATAATAACTTGAAATATAGCCACCAACAGCTGGCCAAGCAAAGTCACCAGTTCCTCTTGATGGTATCTCCTTTGTTCCTTTAAGCGTAATTTCATGCTGAACTTCTTCAATGATCTCCTCAGATAACACTTCACTTGCAACGACCTTACCATTCACCTTTTCAATTGCTAGGTGAAGTTCTTTTTTACCGTCTTTACCTGTTTGTTTGACCTTTGTTTCACCACGATAAAGGTCTTCCGTTTCTTCTGTTTTCTGCTCGGCTTTTATCGTTTCCTCTTTACGTTGTTCTTCAAAAACAATCACATTAGCTAATGGAACATAATCCGTTACATTAATGGCTTGATCAATTTGTAATACACCGTCAACATCAAGATCATCATTAAGTTCCAGTAATTGTTGTTCTGACAAGTTATAACGTTCGCCAATTGAATACAATGTATCACCTGAGGACACATTATGAATCATGTCTTCTAACGTTCCTTTATCTAACAATCTCACCGCTTCTTTTACGGTAATCAAGTCAGCTTCTGAAACAATTGATTCAAAAAGTGTAACTTCTTCTGATAATGTAACGTCTGTAATAATAGACTCACCAAGTTCTAGTTCAATTTGTTCTTCTGCTTCATCGTCAGCTAATCGATTTAAAATCTCTTCATCAACATAGAGTTTCTTATAATTAAAGATTGCTTGATCTGCGTCTTCTGCTGAAGCGAAATGCCCTAATATTTTATCACCTAATTGAATAGTTGTCGCTTGAATATCAATTACTAATTCTTGGTCGAGCGTTGCTAAAGCTTGATCGATATTTAGATTCGTACTGAATACACGTTCGGGGATAAAAGTTACCTCTTGTTCATACCCATATGTATAGTCATGTTCTGAATCATTCATCGCTTCAATTTTTGCTGAAATATGTTGCTCAATAATCGACTGATCATCAACTGATCCAATATAATCATCATCTAAATAGACATGATAGATTGTTAAGAGATTACTTTCACTGTTTGCATAGGCAACTGGTGACTCGATCACGATTAACCCTAAGAGAGTAATCAAAAATAATAATAGACTCGTTGCCGAGATAACTTTAAGTCGACTCGTAAAAATAGTCTTTAGGAATGCTTGCATAGTTAAATCCTCCTGCATCAATTAGCACAGATGCTTTATTCATCTCTAGTAGATTAACATATGTTCAGCTCCACTTTAAACCCTTTTAACGATAATGTAATACAAACGTATAAATGAAACCATTTTATTCCGTCCTTAACTTTAGCATTTTAGATTAAAAAAACTGCACCCTATCTGATAGGTGTGCAGTTTTTAATGCTGTAAAATTATTTAACTCGATAAACGTTTCTAATTTCATTTGTTTGTGTTCGGTCTGGTCCGACTGAGAAAATTGATAATGGAATTTGAGTTAATTGAGAGATTCGCTCTAAGTAATGACGTGCATTTACTGGTAACTCATCTAATGTTTTAACCCCTGTAATATCTTCAGTCCAGCCTGGTAGTTCTTCATAGATAGGCTCACATTCAGCTAATACTTTTAAGCTCGCTGGGAATTCTCGAATAATTTCACCTTTATACTTGTAAGCTACACAAATTTTTAACGTTTCAATTCCAGATAAAACATCAATTGAATTTAGTGATAAATCGGTAATTCCACTTACTCGGCGCGCGTGTGAAACAACAACACTATCAAACCAACCCACTCGTCTTGGACGTCCTGTTGTCGTTCCATACTCTCTTCCAACTTCACGAATTTGATCGCCAATTTCATCATGTAGCTCCGTAGGGAATGGACCATCTCCTACCCGAGTCGTATAAGCTTTAGACACACCAACAACGTGATTAATTTTTGATGGACCAACACCTGAGCCAATCGTTACCCCTCCGGCAATTGGATTAGAAGAAGTCACAAATGGATATGTCCCCTGGTCAATATCGAGCATAACACCTTGTGCACCTTCAAACAGGACACGGCGACCTTGATCGATTGCATCATTAAGAACAACAGATGTATCAACAACGTATTTAGCAATTTGTTGACCATACTCATAATACTCGTCTAAAATATCTTCTACTTTTATTTCTGCTACATCATATACTTTTGTGAACAAACGGTTTTTCTCAGCTAAGTTTTGTTCTAACTTTTCACGAAAGATATCTTTATCTAATAAATCAACAATTCGGATGCCAACTCGGGCGGCCTTATCCATATAAGCTGGGCCAATTCCCTTTTTAGTTGTACCAATTTTGTTAATCCCTTTTTCTTCTTCTTGGAGAACATCTAATTGTAAATGGTAAGGCAAGATCACGTGTGCTCGATTACTGATTTTTAAATTCTCCGTACTTACATCTTTATCGTGTAAATAAGCAATTTCTTCGATGATCGCCTTCGGGTCGATCACCATACCGTTACCTAACACACTTATTTTATCTTCAAAGAAAATACCTGATGGGATGAGGTGTAGTTTATACGTTACTCCACCAAATTTAATTGTATGGCCTGCATTATTTCCGCCCTGATAACGTGCTACGACCTCAGCATTTTGTGATAAATAGTCAGTAATTTTTCCTTTTCCTTCATCGCCCCACTGTGTTCCAACAACTACAACTGTTGACATAGTTGGCACCTCCACCGTTCTATTAATAAGATTCACATTTTATTATTTACTTGATTGGAAAATGCGTTTGCTCATTTCCAAAACCCAGTTTACCAATGTTTTCAGTAAAAGTCAATCAATTTACGAACGTTTATCCGATACAAACATTAAATCGTTCGATTTTAACGGTTTGAATATTCAATCAACTTTCGCAGATCAAAATGTACAAGTAAACGTTGGTATGGTAAGAAAGATGGGCTGTTCACTATCCATATTGACTTTATTTGTACACGCGGGAAATTTAATCACAGATCCTTAGTTTGAGCGTTAATTCGTTCCGAAAAGCAACAGGTTCGCTTTTCGCGGGGATGGCTTCGGGCGCACAGGATGTGGGTCAGTTAGACGTTGCCACACGGATGTGGCGAACTTAGTCTAACATTCCAAAAATATCAAAAGTGGATCTTCAGCTCATCCTCGGAAATAAAGACCGATTTCCTTCGTGCGATGTATCGCTGACGAAGCTTCCCTTGTCCTATTCCCGCAGAAGTCTCACCTGTTACTTATCTCCACTTAGGTTGGCTGTCATTACTTTAACTAATAAGTTCATTTAGTTGGAAAGTGTAGAGAAAACGAATTCCGTTAATTTTTATAGTACAAAATTATAATCAAAACACGAATCTTTACGAACAAGATAATAAGGACCACATGTAAATAAGAAAGTAAGATCAAGTGATTAGAACGACGGGTGGCGACTCCATCGGGAAAAGCAAACGGTCTTCGATGGGACGAGTAACCGCAGTCCCACGAGTCCGAAAATCCTTATTGCGACACGGTAGTGGAGCAATAAGGATTGTTAGACTAAAACCGCCACATCGTGTGGCAACGTCTAACTGACCCACGTCCTGTGCGCCCGAGGCCGGGCCCGAGGAAAGCGTCCACCCAGAGTGGAAATCACGGGCCTAGCACTAACAAAATTATTCGTGTTTTGTCCTCCAAGTAAGTAATTAAGTCAAGTACTATACCGAAAAGCAATGCCGCCCTTAATCAATCTAAGAGCAACATAAAAATATAGATGCGAAAGTTGAGATATTCAGAAATAAGAACCAAAATAAAATAGACATAAAAAAATGGTTCTATTTACGAAAAAACGTAGATAGAACCATTTTGAGCTGCTCCAGTCTGATCATATGAGCTCTTATTCAATTGATTTTAAGCTGGTGGTATATCGGCATCAGCATAGCGATGATCTAAGTCAACAAATTTATTATACTCTTTTACAAAGGCGAGATCTACCGTGCCTACTGGACCATTACGCTGTTTAGAAATAATAATTTCAATTATATTTTGTCGATCAGATTCCTTATCATAATAATCATCCCTATATAAAAAACCTACAATATCAGCATCTTGCTCGATACTTCCTGATTCACGTAAGTCGGACATCATCGGGCGCTTGTCTTGACGTGATTCAACACCACGTGATAGCTGTGATAGCGCAATGACTGGAATACTCAATTCTCGGGCTAAGGCTTTTAATGAACGAGAAATCTCAGAAACCTCTTGTTGACGGTTCTCTTTGGCACTTGCTGTACTCCCCTGAATCAATTGCAAATAATCAATGATGACCATATCAAGTCCATGCTCTTGTTGTAGTCGGCGACATTTTGACCGGATTTCGTTGACCCTAATTCCTGGCGAATCATCGATGAAGATACCTGCATTTGATAAGCTCCCCATCGCCATCGTGAGTTTGCCCCAATCATCTGTTTCTAGTTTCCCAGTTCGTAAGCGTTGCGCATCAATATTACCTTCTGCACACAGCATCCGACTAACAAGCTGGTCTGCACCCATCTCCAAACTAAAAATTGCTACATTTTCATCAGTCTTTGTTGCAACGTTTTGAGCGATATTTAAGGCAAAAGCAGTTTTACCTACTGATGGACGAGCCGCAATAATGATTAAATCATTTCGTTGGAAACCTGAAGTGATTTTATCTAAATCGCGGAATCCAGTCGGAATACCAGTTACATCGCCACCATGTTGATGCAACTGCTCAATATTATCGTAAACATCGATTAAAACATCTTTAATATTTTTAAATGAACTGGCATTTTTTCGATTACTAACCTCAAGGATGTTCTTCTCTGCATTACTAATCACTTCTTCAACATCATCTTCTTTGGTAAAGCTTTCAGTAACAATATGGGTTGCTGTTGAGATTAATCGGCGAAGTAAGGACTTTTCCTCAACAATTTTTGCATAATAAATTATATTTGCCGCTGTTGGTACAGCGTTTGCTAATTCTGTTAAGTATGATACGCCTCCGATTTCTTCTAATAGGTTCGTATCTGCTAAAGCCGTTGAAACGGTTACTAAGTCAATCGGTTCTCCACGATCGGTTAACTGAAGCATCACTTGATAAATGCGCTGATGAGCAGCACGGTAAAAATCAGTTGACTGCAAAAATTCTGCTGTACCTGACATTGCATCAGGTTCAAGAAAAATCGCCCCAATCACCGCTTGTTCAGCCTCAATATTATGAGGGGGTGTTCGGTGTTCTTCCCACGTCTCAGCCATCAAAGCTCCTCCTTTTTTAACTTATCTCCCGTATGTAAAAAAGAGGGCTTTAAACCACCCTCTTCATGAATTTACGCTTGAACGACATGTACTTTAATTTCTCCCAAAACATCTGGATGTAATTTAACAGGTACATTTGTATAGCCTAGACTACGAATCGGCTCGTCTAATTCAATCTTACGTCGATCGATTTTTATTTTATAGCTTTTTGCTAACTGGTCAGCGATATGCTTGCTTGTGATTGAACCAAATAAACGGCCATTCTCGCCAGCTTTTGTTTTTAGCTCAACTTCAATTTTGGTTAGTTGCTCTTTTAATTGTTTAGCTTCTTCAACAATCTCTTCTTCTCTACGCTGTTCTTTATTTTGTTTTGCTTTTAGTGCATTTAGATTTCCAGGCGTTGCTTCAATCGCTAATTTGTTTTTAAGTAAATAATTACGTGCATATCCCTCTGAAACGTCTTTTACTTCTCCTTGCTTACCCTTACCTTTAACATCTTGTGTAAATATCACTTTCATTTATTCGTTTCCTCCTTCAATTGTTTGATCGATAATTTCGATTAATTGTTGATAAGCTTCTTGAATCGTCAGATCATCAAGCTGTGTGGCAGCATTTGATAAATGCCCACCACCGCCCATTTGTTCCATAATCAATTGAACATTTATGTCACCTGCAGAGCGCGCACTAATCCCGATTCGATTGTCTGATCGCTCCGATATGACAAATGAAGCTAAAACATTTCTCATACTCAAAAGTGTATCAGCTGTTTGCGCAATGACAACAGCATTGAATACTTGACCTGGTTCTGCCACTGCGATTGCAATGTTATCTTGATAAATAGTTGTTCTTTCAATTAAATGACTTCGTTTAATAAAATCATCTAAATCTTCTTTTAAAAAGTTTTGCACGAGAATTGTATCAGCACCTTTTGAACGCAAGTAGGATGCTGCATCAAAAGTACGCGATCCCGTTCTGAAATTAAAGTTTTTCGTATCAACAACGATTCCAGCTAATAGTGCTGTTGCTTCTAAGCGACTAAGTTTCAGTGCTGGTGATTGGTATTCAATCAACTCTGTTACTAGCTCTGCCGTTGAAGACGCGTATGGCTCCATATAAACTAAAGTCGGATCATCGATAAATTCCTCACCACGTCGATGATGATCAATGACAACAACATAGTCCGTCTTATTTAGCAATTTACTTTCTGCGACAATTGAAGGTCGATGTGTATCAACAACAATTGTTAACGAATCTTTTGTCACCATTTCTAGTGATTGCTCTGGGCTAATTAAACGATCCCAAATATCCGTTTCTTTCAATTCAGTAACTAGACGCTCGACACCAAACTCTAAATCATCTTCATCGATCACGATAAAAGCATCGACACCATTTGTTAATGCCATATTCAAAATTCCAATTGCTGAACCTATTGAGTCCATATCTGGAGACTTATGCCCCATAATAAAAAGTTGTTCACTTTCAATCATCAATTGTTTTAAAGCATTAGAAATAACTCGTGCACGTACTCGTGTTCGTTTCTCCATCGGATTTGTTTTTCCACCAAAGAAGCGAACTTTTCCTTCAGCATCTTTGATCACGACTTGGTCACCGCCACGCCCTAATGCTAAATCCAAACTAGATTGAGCGAGTTTTCCTAACTCCGGCAAATCATCAACTTGATAGCCAATTCCAAAACTGATCGTTAAAGGAATATTTTTGTTATCAGAAACTAAATCACGTACTTCATCAAGAATTTCAAATTTTGATTTTTCTAATTCAACTAAAATTTGACGATTAAAAATGGCTAAAAATCGGTCTTGAGAGACACGCTTTAAATAAATGCCGAAATGACTCGACCATTGATTTAAAATGGCTGTTACATTAGAGTTCACTTGACTCTTTGCTGTATCGTCCATTGCTTGTGTAATTTCATCATAATTATCTAAGAAAATAATGCCAATGACAGGTTGAATATTATGATAATCATGTTGGATTTCAATTTGTTTCGTTTGATCAAAAAAGTACAATAAGCGTTCTTCTTTTTTTATCAATACATTAAAATGACGTTCACCTAAATAAAAGTCAACCTTCGACTGGTTCTCTTTAATTGCTGTAATTAAGGTTTTTGAAAAAACATCTAATCGATCACCGACAAATGTACCTTCATTGGCGAATTGATTTAAATATGGGTTGATCCAATCGACTTCGTAATGATCATTATAAAGCAAGATCCCTACAGGCATTTCTAAAAGTGCCTCTTCACCAACTTTTTTGACCCGATGTGATAATGTCATAATATATTTTTCTTGCTCCACCGACTCTTTTTGTTCTTGACGAATGGTAAAATAAAGCGAGAGCCCTAATAATATCGTCATTACTATTCCCAGGATCCATTGAAGAAACCATGTAAAGCCTAGTAGAATAAACGCGATTAGGTAGATCAAAATAAGATGCATACTTAGGTCATATTTTTTAAAAAAATCACGCATAAACGTCAACTCCTAAATCAATCGCATGAATTCAATCATTTAATCAATTTCCTTAGTCTGAATCCTACATCAATTATACCTAAGATTCTTAACAGATACATCCCTCCAGGTAAAAATACTAAAATAAAAATAATTAGTAAAATGAAGAGCAGTTTTGGTTGTTTCCTTTTCCCAAAGAAATAAACGATTAAAGATAAACCTTGCAATGAAAAGAGTACACCTAATATTAATCCGGCATTAAAAATAACAAGTCCAACCATCGGCAATCCACTAAAATTAAACCATGAAAAAATAACAATAAAGAAATAAATCCATAGGATAACTTTAGGTAATTGGAATGAGCGAAACTTTGGAAAGGCTAATTTAGTCTGATCAAATCGATTTAATGCTTTATGAATCAACCATTGTGTTACAAAACTATAAATCATTGAGATGATCATTAAAACTGCCGGGATCAAATCAAGTAACATCATCATATCTCGTTCAATTGCAATTAAATCATCCGCTGATAAATCAAGTCCTGCTTGTCCTAATAAAATTTGAGTGGAATCAAGTGATTCTTTGATGATTAGCCGATATTCAGTCACAAGACTTTGATCTGAGAGCAAGTGAATCATTAATAGTAAAAGTAGAAAGCCAATTGCATAGCCAATTGTCCCTCTTCCCCAGACCTCATACGGATGACGCTGACTTTTTAGTGCTTCACCGATAAAAACCCCAGCTAACGTTGCCACTATCGCGAGCGGAAGTGAGACAACGAAAAAGTAGAAGGCAAAGACAGAGATTGAAAAAAGCACAATCAAACCTAATAAAGTTGACTTTTTCCAACCATAGCGATACCCGTACATAGCGATTGGGATCGGTAAAAATAGTAAGGATATGTAGCCAATTACAGGTATATATAACGTAACGAACAAGATTGCGATTAAGAGACCACCAAAGATAAAACCATCTTTAATCTGGTTATTTGTTTGTTTTTCCATTTACGACACCTCATTATTTAATTGTCATACTTAAATTTTTTCAATGTGAGAAAAAGCACAGCATACCGCTGCGCTTTCAATTATTTAATCTTTAATTAAATCAAGCAAACTCTAGAGTCTGATTAATCATTACCGAGCCGTTGATATACATCATTATAACGATTAAAAAGTTAAAAAACAAACAATACAATAGTTTCACTTTTTTGAATAGTGTTTCTTTTTAATCAGCTTCCCTGTTATAATAGGCATGATTAATTGTTAAGGGGGACAAATAATGGTTAAAACATTGTTTTTTGATTTAGATGATACATTATTATGGGATAAAAAAAGTATCCAAACGGCTTTTCAAGTTACTTGTCAAACTGTCAAACAACTTGATGCTGAAGTTTTTGAGCAAGCAGTTCGATCTGAAGCAACAAAGCTCTATCAAAGCTATCCAACCTACCCTTTTACTCAAATGATTGGGATTAACCCTTTTGAAGGATTGTGGGGGACATTTAATGATCCTGGTCAAGACTTTGAACAGATGTACGATCTCATGCCTGACTACCAAATTAACGCTTGGACGAATGGCTTAGAAGCTTGCGGCATCATTGATCCAATGTTAGGAGAGACACTCGCAAAGCAATTTGTTAATGAGCGAAAAAAACATCCATATACTTATCCAGAAACATTTGATGTTCTCGATCAACTAAAAGACAATTATCAACTCTTATTACTAACAAATGGTGCACCTTCTTTACAAAATACCAAATTAAAAATAACACCAGAAATTGCTCAGTATTTTAATCATATCGTTATCTCAGGTGATTTTGGACGTGGAAAACCAGACCCAACAATTTTTGAGTTTGCCTTGAAAAAAGCACAGGTGAAGGCAGAAGATGTGATTATGATTGGCGACAACTTAATGACTGATATTCTTGGTGCTAACAGGACAGGCATAAAGAATATTTGGATCAATCATCACGGGCAAACAGCTGATCAAGTTAAGCCAACATATGAAGTGAAACGGTTAAAAGATATTTTACCAATTATTAAAACACTTAAATAAGTTTAAGCTCGTAACTAGTTAATCAAGTTGACCAACCTGATTAACTCTTTTTTCTTAAGAAATTAATGGCTTGTTGAATTCGTGTAAAAGCTTGATAAAGATTTGGTTAATTTTGTTTGACTGAAAAAATATGTGCTATAATTGCGTTGAAATAGCTGACTTTAGGTTATAATGCATACAAAATAAGTATCAATGAAAAGAGGTGATGGTAATGACAAAAATCTATGGACACCGTGGAAGTAAAGGATATTTCCCTGAAAACACTTTACTTAGTTTTCATGAAGCAATCAAAGCTGGAGTTGATGGAATTGAGCTTGATGTACATTTTACAAAAGATCAGCAACTTGTCGTCATTCATGATGAAACAGTTGATCGCACCTTTAATGGCACGGGTTACGTCAAAGATTATAACTTACATGAATTAAAAAGCTTAAAGTTAAATCAGTCGTTTCAATCTTACTCTAACTATCAATCTTCATGGGAACTCGAACGAATTCCAATGTTAGAAGAAGCTTTGGACGTACTCGAAACTGCTAAAGTTGAGTTGAACATTGAGTTGAAGACTGTCATGTTTAATTATCCAGGGATTGAGCAGAAAGTTCTTGACTGCGTTAAAAAGTATGCACCATCATTATCAGTCACGTACTCTTCATTTCACTTACCAACATTAGTCCGTATTCGTGAGCTCGATCCAGCAGCTGAGCTTGGCTTTTTAATTCAACATCCAATTCCATCTTTACACGATTATTTGAGGCAATTTAAAATTGATAAGGTTCACGCTGATAAAGCTTTATTTAGGCATCCTTTGTTAAATTTAGATGTTGAGTTGGCCGATGTTCGGGTTTGGACTGTTAATAAAGCAAATGATCTAGTTGACTTTTTGCAAGCAGGTGTCGACACAGTGATCACGGATTATCCAGATCGTGCGCTGCGCTTACGTAATGAATTAAATTCTGTTTCTGTTTAGTTTAATTAAGGAACATCCTTTGTTTGGGAAAGGGTGTTTTTTAATTTCAATAAAATAATTTGTCTTTGTCTGTTTAATCTGCTAATATATTCTAACGGTTATTGACTTAGATTTTTAATAGATAAATAGATTAATTTGGGTTTAAGGGGGAGCTTTTATCGTGTACCACGCTGAATCTTTGAGGGATAAATTTAAATTATTTTTGAAAATTTTATGGCCAATTATGGTGACACAAATTAGTTTAGCATTAATGAATTTAGTTGATACAATTATGGCTGGCCAAGTTGGGACAGTGGATTTAGCTGGAGTAGCGATTGGAGCAAGCTTGTGGTCACCTGTTTTTACTGGAATGAATGGAATCATACTTGCTGTTACACCCATTCTCGCTCACTACTTAGGCAGAAACGAAAAGAATCGGATCCACTATACTGTGACCCAAGCGATCTATTTAGCCATTTTTACTGCACTTAGTATAATCGCGATTGGTGCAATCGTCCTAACACCGATCCTAAACTACATGGAGTTAGAGCCAAATGTTCAACATATTGCTTTACACTATTTAGTTGGGCTTTCAATCGGGATTGTGCCTTTGTTTGTCTCTAATGTTTTACGGAACTTTTATGATGCTCAAGGGTTTACACGCATTTCAATGTTTATCACTGTTTTAGCTGTTCCATTTAATATTTTCCTTAATTACTGCTTAATTTTTGGAAAATTTGGCTTACCTGAAATGGGTGGGATTGGCGCTGGTTATGCAACAGGGTTGAGTTATTGGATTACTTTAGCAATCAGTGTAATCATGATTTTTAAAATTAACGCGGTGAAGCACTACCGAATTTTCGTCGATTGGGTTAAACCCTCGTTTAAAAGCTGGATTGAACAATTAAAGATTGGTGTACCCATCGGATTATCCATTTTCTTTGAATCGAGTATTTTTTCAGTCGTTACTTTACTAATCGGGATTATGTTCTCAACAGTGATGATTGCTGCCAACCAAATCGTCATTAGTTTTACAACACTTATTTTCATGATTCCGTTAAGTATTTCAATGGCATTGACGATTGTTGTCAGCTACTCTGTCGGTGGAGGACGACTGAAATCAGCAAAGCATTATAGTCTGTTAGGAATATTAAGTGGTATGAGTATTCTAAGTTTAACAGCAACTTTGATGTTTTTCTTTCGTGAGGAAATTGCTCGACTTTATTCAAGCGATCCAGAAGCAATTGCACTTGCCGCTCAGCTCTTTCTAGTCTCAATCCTCTATCAGTTATCTGATAGTGTACAAGCAAGTTTACAAGGGGTTTTACGAGGCTTCAAAGATGTAACAGTGCCATTCTTTATTGCTTTTACTTCTTACTGGCTAATTGGTATGCCAGTCGGTTACTTATTAGCAACACAAACGAATCTTGGACCTGCTGGATTTTGGTTCGGGATCTCAATTGGTTTAACAAGTGCAGCAATTGGCTTCTTAATTCGCCTCCGCTTCACTTATAAAAAGGAAAAAATGAAATGACAGCTAGATTCAAGATAAAAATAGCAATGCTCCCTAGATTCTTATTAGGAAGCATTGCTGTTTTCGTTTTATAACTCCACTGCGCTGACTTTATAGATGTCCTCCAAATCAAGTAATACTTGTAAATCTTGATCGGTTACTTCTGCATCAACGGTTAATAGCATAATTGCAGCGCCACCAACATCTTTTCGACCAACTTGCATCGTTGCAATATTAATATCCTTTTTCGCTAATTGAGTCCCAACTCGACCGATCGCACCTGGTTGATCTTCATGATGAATATAGATTAGATGACCTTCTGGAACAAGATCAACTCGGTAATCTTCAACCTGAACAATTCGTGGACCAAAGCCTTTTAATAACGTTCCTGAAACAGCTTTTGCTTCAGTATCTGTGACAATTTCAACTTTAATTAAATTGGTATAATCTTTTCCATCGCTTGTCTTGTTTTCATTAATGACAATCCCTTGCTGTTCAGCTAAATAAGCTGCATTGACATCATTAATTCGCTCACCGTAATGTGGTTTCAATAAGCCTTTGACAGTATTACGAGTGATCGGTGCTACTTCAAGATTATGCAGTTCACCTGAATATGAAATATTAATTTCTTTAATCACTTCATCAGACAAGTTTGTTAAGAACCGACCGAGTTTTTCAGCTAAGTAAAAATAAGGTTCAATTTTTTTCATAATATCTTTTGGTACTGCCGGCATGTTAACTGGGTTCTTAACTGGTACTCCACTTAATAAGCGGACAACATCATGACTGACATCAACGGCCACACTTTCTTGTGCCTCAATCGTACTTGCTCCTAAGTGTGGCGTTGCAATTACTTCTGGTAAGTCTAACAACTTATTGTCTGTTGCTGGCTCAACCTCGAACACATCAAGTGCAGCTCCTGCAACCTTTCCAGCAACAATTGCTTCGTATAGATCTTCCTCATTAATAATTCCACCGCGAGCAACGTTAATTAATTGTACGCCTGGCTTCATTTTTTCAAACATCGCTTTATTAATAAGATTTTTCGTTTCTTTTAATAATGGTGTATGAATCGTAATAAAATCTGCAGCTTGAACAACCTCTTCTACAGTTCCCTGGCTAACACCCATCTGTTCAGCTTTTTCAGCTGTTAAAAATGGATCATAGGCAATCACATTCATTCGCTGCCCTTTAGCTCTTAAAGCAACTTCTCGCCCAATGCGACCTAGACCAATGACACCTAAAGTTTTTCCTTTTAATTCAACACCAACATATGTCTTACGGTCCCACTTTTTATTTTTTAATGCGTAATATGCTTGTGGGATCTTTCTAGCTAATGCAGTTAACATCGCAATGGTGTGTTCAGCTGCTGAGTTCGTATTTCCGTCAGGTGCATTAACAACAATGACACCATTTTCAGTTGCAGCTTTCAGATCAATATTATCGACCCCGACACCTGCTCGACCAATAATCTTTAAGTTTTTAGCTGCATCGATAATTTCTTTCGTCACTTTTGTTTGACTACGAACAAGTAGTGCATCATAATCAGCAATTTTCTCTACTAATTGTTCTGGTGTTAAATCTGTGATAATGTCAATTTCTAAATTATCTGCTTCTCTTAGTGGGTAAATTCCATCTTCACTCAGTGGATCACTAATTAATACTCGATAAGTCATTTGATCATTCCCCTTATTGTTATGATTTATTAGATTGAACTTATGAACAACAAACAGCTATGCTTTACCCCTTTCTTTTAAAAATTAAAAAACTTTCCACCCATTACGTTCATTCGTAAGGGGCGAAAAGTTAAAGTCAGATCTCCGCGGTGCCACCCTAATTTTATTGATTGTTAAACAATCAATTCTTAATTGGTTTTCTGGGTAACGTCCATAAACGGTTAAGCTTACTTGTTTAGTTCGGCTTAACAACTCAGAAGTGGAATCAATTGATCTAAATACTGATTTGCACCAACCATCAGCTCTCTAAAAAGTAGCTCCAATTAATATGTCTTCGTCCTTGTTTTTTAATTATTATCTAATTATTTAGAATTTTTACTATATGTTAGCACGTATAAATAAAATGTCAATATTATTTTCAAACAAAAATAAAGCTCACGTATTATTTTAATCGTGAGCTTCATGTTTAACAACTCTTTTAGCTTTGTTCTTGTTGTGGTCTTTTTTTGTGACCATATATTCTCGGTGCTAGGTGTTTGTCAATCATAGGCGCAAGTCCATTCATGATTAAAATAGCGAAGCCAACGCCTCCAGGGAAGTCAAAGACAATTCGGATCACTGCCGTTAAAATCCCACAACCAATTGCAAAGACTGTTTTCCCATCTGGTGTTAGTGCTCCTGAACTATAATCTGTTGCCATGTAGGTTGCTCCAAATAGTAATGTACCACTTAGCACGTGTGTCATCATATAATTAAAACTAAAGTCGCCATATACGGAAGTAATGATTGCAACTGTTAAAACATATAATAACGGGATTTTTAGATTGATGATCCCTCTGATAACCAAATATATTAAACCGATTAAGATTGCTAATTTAGATGTTTCACCAACATTCCCACCAAGTCCTATTCCTAAAAATAAATCCCAAAGTCCAGGTACTTCTTCTGGAACGGTTCTAGTAAAGTGACCAATAGACTCTAATGGTGTTGCTGTTGAGATAACATCAGGTTCAGGAGTCACCCAATTCGTAATCCACGGTGTAAAAAAGACTTTTAACATTACACGGGCAGCGACAGCCGGGTTAAATGCATTCCTACCAATTCCACCAGGCAACTGTTTCACAAGTAGAATCGCAAAAGCGCTACCTACAACAACTGACCATAGTGGTGCAGTGACAGGTAAGCTAAGTCCAATCAACATTCCTGTCACCGCCGCACTATAATCAGAAATCGTTATTTCTTTACTGCTTAATTTTTGATAAATATATTCAAATAAAACACTTGACCCGATCCCAACGGCAATCATTAAAATAACGCGCCAACCAAAAAAGTAAGTCGCTGCTATTGTCGGAAATAAAAGTGCAATAATGACTTGCTGCATGATCCAAGCGGATGTTCGCTTTGAAAATAGATGTGGTGATGGAGAGATCACTAAATCCTCTGATTCAAACTGATTATTATCCATCATTAGTCCTCCTGACGTGCTCGGATTTCTTGTTTTGCAGCTCGGATATTATCCAATAATGGGATTTTTGCGGGACAAATATATGAACAGTTCCCGCAATCAATACAGTCCATTGCACCTAATCTTTCAGCCTCATCAATATCACCATTTTCATAAGCTTGACTAATTAAGATAGGTTGTAAACTAACCGGACAAACGTTTAAACATTCAGCACATTGAATACATGGAGTTCTTTCTGAACGGACAGTTTCAGCTTTTTCTAAAAAGGTAATCACGGATGTCCCTTTTGTCACAGGGATTCTACCTGATTTTATTGCGGTACCCATCATTGGACCGCCATGGATCACTTTTCCTGGTTTTGAACGAAAACCGTTACACTCTTTGATCAAGTCGTTAATTGGAGTACCAATTCTAACTTTTAAGTTTTTTGGTTCTTTGATAGGCTCGCCTGAAACAGTTGTGATTCTGTCAATTGAAGGTTGTCTTAAATGAATGGCTTCATGAACGGCTAAAGCTGTCGCAACGTTTACAACAACTGTATGTACATCTGCAGGTAGTCCTCCAGCGGGAACTTCGCGATTGGTCAATTTTTTAATTAGGTTTTTTTCAGATCCTTGGGGGTAAATTGTTTCTAACTCGACAATATCAATATGGTCTTCTTGGTCAATAATTTTTTTCATTTTTTCTACACTATCATGGGTATCACTTTCTAAAGCAATATAAACAGTGTTCACAGATAGAATATCAACTAAAATTCGTATACCTTCAATCAACTCTTCGGCATACTCGACCATTAAGCGGTGGTCTGCGGTTGAGTAAGGCTCACATTCAGCCCCATTGATGATCAGCGTATCAATCCGTTTATTATCTGGTGGCGAGAGTTTAACAGAGGTTGGAAACGTTGCTCCTCCCATTCCAACAATTCCAGCACTTTCAATCAACTCTTTCATTTGATTAATCGACAGTTGCTCCTCTTCTTTTAAAAAAGGTGGTTCTCGATAATCTTGATAATCATTTTTGATTGTAATACATGGAGCTGTTCCTTTTACTGTTGGTTGATCAGATATATCAATGACTTCACCTGAAACAGATGAATAGACATTTGCGGAAATAAATCCATCTTTCTCTGCAATGAGTGTACCTATTTTTACCTGATCACCTATCTTGATGGTTGGTTTAGCTGGAGCGCCAATGTGCATATTAAGTGGAAAAATGAGTCGTTCTGGAACGTTCGCTATTTCAATCGGTCGATTTTCCGTCCTTTCTTTACGTCCTTCATTGTAAACACCTTCTTTTTTTCTCATTATATTAAGTCCCACTTCAATAACCTCCTTAAAATTTAAAATCAAATCACCACTACAGTATTTTTAAATATTCCTTTTTAAACTTATTCTAAACCTGTTTTTAAAAGTTTTTCAGCTAAAATTAATTACTGTAAAATAAAAAAACCTATCTCTAATGTATTCGATAAAAATTATCGGACATAAGAAAGATAGGTTTTATATTATTATCTTATTCAGCTACAAATGGTAATAATGCCATTTGACGAGCACGTTTGATTGCTCTTGTTAATTTACGTTGATATTTTGCTGAAGTTCCTGTTACACGACGTGGTAAAATTTTACCGCGCTCTGAAACGAACTTTCTTAATAGATCAACGTCTTTATAATCAATATGTGTAATGCCATTTGCTGTGAAATAGCATACTTTACGACGTCTTGAGCGTCCTCCTCGACGAGGTGCCATCTAAAACACTCCTTTACTTCTTAAAATGGTAGATCATCATCTGATATATCAATTGGTTCTAAGCTTTCACTTACATTACGTTGCTGATTTGACTCATTCTGACTTGGCATTTGCTGTTGGTTCTGGCTTTGTTCATTTTGATAATTTCCAGACCCTTGTCCGCCACTACCTGCCGAAGCTCCTCTGTTACTATTTCGACTTTCCAAAAATTGAACAGTATCAGCGACAACTTCTGTAACATAGACTCTTTTTCCATCTTGTCCATCATAAGATCTTGTTTGGATTCGGCCATCTACACCAATAAGACTACCCTTACTCATGTAGTTTGCTAAACTTTCTGCTGGCTTTCTCCAAATGACACAGTTAATAAAATCTGCTTCTCGATCTCCTTGTTGGTTAGAAAAAGGTCTGTTTACCGCTACGGTAAAGTTAGCTACTGCAGTACCATTTGCAGTATAGCGTAAGTCTGGATCCTTCGTTAATCTGCCAACTAATACGACACGATTTAACATGAGAACCCCTCCTAATTATTAGTCTTCTTCACGAACGATTAAGTGACGAAGAATATCATCAGAGAATTTAGCTAAACGATCAAATTCGTTAATTGCTCGATCATCTGACTTGAAGTTAATCACAACATAATAACCATCACGAAAATCATTGATTTCATATGCAAAACGTTTCTTGCCTTTTTCATCAACTTTTTCGATTTCCGCGCCATTATCAGTAAGAATTGAGTTAAAACGTTCTATAACGTTTGTTTTAGCCTCATCTTCAATGTTTGGGCGGATGATGTACATAATTTCATATTTTGTCATCCGTCTACACCTCCTTTTGGTCTTAGCGGCTCTTTGATTGATCAAAGAGCAAGGAGTAACTACTTTCATTACTCACAATCAAAAATTATATCAAAACTTTACTGTTTTAGCAAGTACCAAGTTAAAATAAGTTTTTATACGTTAAAGCGGAAATGAATGACATCGCCATCTTTTACGATATATTCTTTTCCTTCTAATCGGACTCTGCCACGTTCTCTAGCAACAGTCATCGAACCAGCATCTAAAAGGTCATCATAAGAGACAGTTTCCGCTCGGATGAAGCCCCTTTCAAAGTCTGTATGAATAATTCCTGCTGCTCGTGGTGCCTTTGTCCCTTTTTTAAATGTCCATGCTCTTACTTCTTGTTCACCAGCTGTAAAATAAGTTGCTAAACCTAATAATTGATATGTTGCTCGAATTAATTGATCTAAACCAGATTCAGGAATGCCTAGTTCCTCTAAGAACATTTGCTTCTCTTCGCCATCAAGTTCAGCTATTTCTGATTCAACTTTTGCACTAATGACAACTACTTCTGCTGCTTCTTTTTCTGCAAACTCTCTTACTTTTTGGACATATGGATTTTGATCCGCATCTTGGATCCCATCCTCTGACACGTTTGTTACGTAAAGGACTGGTTTTTGCGTCAATAGATGCAAGCCTTTGACATACTTTAGTTGATCTTCTGTAAACTCAACAGAACGTGCTGGACGTTCAATTTCAAAAGCTTCATTCAACTTAGACAAAATTTCAAACTCATACATTGCCTCTTTATCTTTTTGTCGTGATAATTTTTCAACACGATCAAGTCGTTTAGATATCGTTTCTAAATCTGCTAAAATCAACTCGAGATTAATCGTCTCGATATCTGAAATCGGATCAACTTTTCCTGAAACGTGTGTAATGTTCTCATCTTCAAAACAACGAACAACATGACAAATTGCATCTACTTGACGAATGTTAGAGAGAAATTGGTTTCCTAACCCCTCTCCTTTGCTGGCTCCTTTAACAATACCTGCAATATCTGTAAACTCAAAAGCTGTTGGAACCGTTTTTTTCGGTTTAACTAGTTCTGTTAATTTATTCAAACGGTGGTCTGGTACCTCTACAATCCCAACGTTTGGATCAATTGTACAAAACGGGTAGTTAGCTGCCTCTGCGCCTGCTTGTGTAATCGCATTAAATAATGTTGATTTTCCGACGTTTGGTAGGCCTACTATTCCTGCTGTCAATGCCATACTAAATTCCACTCCTTAATCATATACCCGTTACTATAACGTTACTTCTGTTCCATTATAGTTTTCATTCTAATAAAACTCAAGTTTATCATATTTTCAATTTCATGCGGTTTTAACTGTCAGATAACTTGTTTTTCAACGTATACTCCGTAAACAGTCGATATTTTTAGCTTGTTTAAGAAAATGTTTCACGTGAAACATTTTCTACTGTTCACTTTAGTCACTTGATTTAACGACTTTCTTTAAGCCTTTTTCAAACTTCCTTCGCGGTATTAAAACACTATGATCACAACCTTGACATTTTATTCGAATATCCATCCCCATACGGATAATTTGCCACTGATTCGTTCCACAAGGATGCGGTTTTTTCATTTCAACATGATCATGTAATTGGTAATCTTTATTCAATTTAGCTCAACCTCTCTTGCAAATTTCTATACTAATCATATCACTTTTCTACTCTACAGTCTTTAATTGGATACAAAATTAACTTCAATAATAAATATAAATTGAGTAAACCATAGATCGGATAGATCAGTTCAATTAAAAATTGAAAGCCTGTTAATGAAAACGGCACTAGCAATAGCGTTAAAATCAGCGCGACCTTAATTTGGCTGATATTGTAGTTGTTTTTAATCCTGGTGATTAAACCAAGCAAGGCTCCTAATGCAGTCGAAAAGATAGCAACCCATATAATAATTGTTACAAATAACAAGACAAAACTCGGAAATCGAATGAGTATACCGTAAATCGGCATTTCAAATAAATCTATTTCTGCATGAATTAATGTCAAACTATAATTGTAAATATATGATAGACCCGCTAATATTACTGTAGAAATTAAAGCAGTATAGATCACTTCTTTTTTTGTTTTTATCTTATTCCCTATTGCTCCAACGACGGAGATAATCGGCAATAAATTTACTGAAGTAAATGATATTGCTTTAAAGTAATTCATCTTAGACATCGAGACATGCTCAATTGATGGTTCGCGCTTAATAAAGATCATTAATATCGCTAGTAACGTGATTAAGAGAACCGGCAATAAAATCGTATTAATTTCTATTACTTGATCAAGAGAAAAGCTAAATGCCCAAACCATCATAATCGCAATTAAACTAATTCCTATCCAGCTTGGTAATTGGTAGACCTCTAAGGCCGCTCCACTACCGGCTATCATAATCACAATTGTTAAAATTAAATAGACAAACATTAACAGATCATATAGCCAAGTAAGCTTATCGTTGACAATCGTTGCTAATATTTGCTGGTAGTGATTTGTTTGTTTTTTAGATGAAATATCAAGAATACTATAACAACACACACCAAATAACACTGTAAATAATGAAATAGCTCGTCCACCATTCGCACCAAAAAACAACCATATTTCTCTGCCTGATGCATAACCTGCACCGATAACAATCCCTAATATTAAAAAACTTAATTGTAATATTTTTTTCATTTGTGAACCTCCATTTTCACGTATAGAAACAAATCTTCAATCGTATACTAATAAAAATATGTTGGAGGTCAGCAAACTATGAAATTATCTAGTCCAACTTATCATCAAATGAATAAATTGAGCTTGAACTATCGGGAGCTATTCGTTGAGCAAAAAATTGGGCGTTTCATTTATCAATCATTACCAGATCTAGTAGCAGAACTTATCGTTCTTTGTATTGGGTCTGATCGTTCAACAGGTGATGCCCTTGGACCAATTGTCGGTTCGCTATTAACAAAAAGAAGTCATTCTCGTTTTTTTGTCTATGGTACATTAGAAAAACCAATTCATGCTTTAAATTTGGTCTCTCAACTGGATGACATTAAGCAAAAACACAAGAATCGATTCATTATTGCAATTGATGCATGTCTAGGTCGGAGTCAATCAATTGGTAAAATTACTGCTAGCACTGGACCTTTGAAACCAGGTTTAGCAATGAATAAGAAACTACCAGAGGTTGGTGATCTTAATATAACTGGGATTGTTAATGTTAGTTCTTCAATGGGGTATTTAACTCTTCAAAACACACGTCTACACCTTGTTACACAGCAAGCTAAAGTGATTTCACGTGCATTATCCTATTCTGAATACTTATTGACTGAATCCAAACAAATATCTCAATAAATGATCAACCAGTCTAGTTAATATTTTAATATTGTTTCACGTGAAACAAATTAAAACTGGACACTCCATCTAACTCTCTTGTAAGAAATGAAGTGTCCAGTTTGGTTTAAACTTTTAATGATTAAATAAGTCAATAATCCGATTTAAATCATCATTATTATAAAATTCGATTTCTATTTTTCCTTTATTTTTTCCTTGATGGATTTTAACTCCCGTACCAAAATGATCTCTTAAGCGATTTTCATATTCTGCAATAAAAACGTCCTTTTTAACTTTTTCTTTGCTTACTTTCGGTTGCGGCTCATTTAATTGCTGAACAAGCGTTTCTACTTGTCTGACATTTAATTTTTCTTTGCTAATTCTTTTGACAACTTCAGTGAGTACTTGCTTATTTTTTAAACTCAGTAATGCTCTCCCATGCCCCATTGACAATTCACCATTGTTGATCATCGCTGTTACTTGCTCAGGTAATTGAAGTAATCTTATATGATTCGCTATGTGTGGCCGGCTCTTGCCAAGTTTTTTAGACAACTCCTCTTGAGTCAATTGATATGATTCCATCAAATTAACATAGGCTTGCGCTTCCTCAATCGGGGTTAAATTTTCACGTTGTAAATTTTCAAGTAGAGCGAGTTCCATCATTTTTTGGTCGTTCAATTCTTTAATAATGACAGGAACCGTTGCTAAATTTGCTTCTTTCGCACCTCGGTAACGGCGCTCTCCTGCAATGATTTCATAACCTTTGATTGTCTTTCGTACAAGTAAAGGCTGAATAATGCCATACTCTAAAATTGAGTTTTTTAAATCTTCAATCGCTTCAACTTGAAATGTTTTTCTCGGTTGATAAGGATTTGGTCTTAATTCAGAAATGTCTAGCTCAATGATTTCATTAGATTTTTCATCTAATTCTTCTAATTCAGGGAAAAAAGCATTTATACCTTTACCTAACCCTCTCGCCACTGACCATCACTTCCTTTGCTAATTCAAGATACACTTCTGCACCTTTTGACTTTGGATCATACGTAATGATTGGTTGACCATGACTTGGTGCCTCTCCTAACCGAACATTTCTAGGAATGATCGAGTTATAAACTTTATCTTGAAAATACTTTTTAACTTCTTCAATAACTTGTAATCCTAAGTTAGTGCGAGCATCGAGCATTGTCAGTAATACACCCTCAATTTTTAATTGCTTATTAAGATGTTTTTGTACTAACCGAACAGTGTTTAATAATTGACTTAAGCCTTCTAGTGCGTAATATTCACATTGAACGGGGATAATTACACTATCTGCTGCTGTTAATGAATTAAGTGTAAGCAACCCGAGTGAAGGTGGACAATCAATGATAATATAGTCATATTGATCAACTGATGACTCTAATGCTTTTTTAAGTCTGATTTCTCTAGATATTGTTGGCACTAACTCTATTTCAGCTCCAGCTAATTGAATCGTTGCTGGTATCACGTCTAAATTAGGAATATTTGTTGAAACAGTTACATCTGCTGTTGTTAAATCATCTATAAGAACATTATAAATACACTGATCAATATCAGCTTTGTTAATTCCAATCCCACTAGTTGCGTTACCCTGCGGATCAATATCAACTAATAGTGTTTTGTTACCCAAGTGTGCTAATCCTGCACTCAAGTTAACTGCCGATGTTGTTTTACCTACGCCACCTTTTTGGTTGGCTATGGCAATTACTTTTCCCATTATGTCACCTACCTATTTTAAAAACTCTTAATTCTATTCTATCATTTTTTTAAACATTATACATGGTTAATAAGTGGATATTCTGAAATAGTCGATATTTGTCTTAGTTAGACTCAGATAAAAAAAGAGTGATAGCTGATTTATCACAGTTATCACTCTTTTTTTCTGTAAAATATTTATGATAGCATTACTTATTTTTAGGGATTTTTATTGTAATTTGATAGTATTCTTCTAAATCCTCTTCTTCTGTCTCTAATTTAACACCTGTATCAGTAACCATATTTAGTGATTGCCGAATCGTGTTCATCGCAATTCGCATGTCTTTATTAAAACCTTTAAGTCTAGGACGCTTTTTCTTTGGTTGATTTGATAGTAGTCTAGCGATTTTTTCTTCTGTCTGTTTTACATTTAATTGTTTTTCAATAACTTCATTTAATAATAAAATTTGTTTTGCTTCGTCTTTTAAAACAATTAATGCCCGAGCATGTCGTTCGGTAATTGATTTATTCATAATTGCTTGTTGAATTGGATCTGGAAGCTTTAATAATCTTAATTTATTAGCGATCGTTGATTGACTTTTCCCTAATCTTTGAGCTAATGCTTCTTGAGTTAGTTCATGAATTTCAATCAGTTGTTGATAAGCTCTTGCTTCCTCAATCACTGTCAATTCTTCTCTTTGTAAGTTTTCAATTAATGCAACAGAAGCTGTTTCCTTATCATTCATTTGACGAATCAACGCGGGAATCTCTGTCCAACCTAACTGTTTAACCGCTCTGTAACGACGTTCACCGGCAATTATTTCATATTCCTGATCTGCGTCTACAACTTTACGGACAACAATCGGTTGAATCATTCCGTGAGTATGTATCGTCTGAGCAAGCTCATCAATTTTTTCAGGATTGAATATTGTTCTTGGTTGGTACCGATTTGGTGAAATATGATTGATTGATAGCTGAACAACCTCGTCCTGTTTAAACTCTTCGATCGACTCAATTGTTTCTTTGTCACCCATACCGAACATTCGACTAAATGGAGGTAAAATAATAAACACCACCTTTTCTTCAAATAATAATCGATCAGTAATTTAAAATGTTTCACGTGAAACAATTTAAAATATTCATACTTTGTTAAAATTAAATCGACTACTATATACTTCTATTATTCTATCACAAATTCCTTTAATATCATAAAAAATATGATATTAAACTTTTTTCGACAAAATAACAAAATCCACGCAGCAAATTTTACTGCGTGGATTAATTTAATTAGCTAGCGGTTCACGATTTGGTGTCCCAGGTTTTCTTGGATATGTCTTTGGCGTTGGTTTAACTTTATCAACAATAATGATATTTCTTTCACCTTGATTACGTTAGTTTTGCAGCTACTTTCTGAAAGGTAAGTTTGAGAAGCTTTGATACAGTAAATTGTATCACTATT
>NZ_BAABDL010000120.1:0-21747 GCF_039539605.1 Amphibacillus indicireducens
AACAGCCATAACCCTTCATGTATATGGGGTCATGGCTGTTTTTTCTTTGTTTTAACTGCAAAACTCAGGATATCATAAAAAATATGATATTAAACTTTTTTCGACAAAATAACAAAATCCACGCAGCAAATTTTACTGCGTGGATTAATTTAATTAGCTAGCGGTTCACGATTTGGTGTCCCAGGTTTTCTTGGATATGTCTTTGGCGTTGGTTTAACTTTATCAACAATAATGATATTTCTTTCACCTTGATTATCAGGTAAATTTATTTTATATAAGTTTGATGTTTTACCACCTAATATATTAATTGCATATTTTGCTTCATCTAGTTCAACTTCAGCATTTGGTCCTTTTAATGCAATAAACTTACCATTTTCTTTTACTAATGGTAAGCAAAGTTCAGACAATACACTCATCTTCGCAACTGCACGAGCTGTAACTAGATCGAACTGTTGACGAAATTGTTTATTGCGTGCAAATGTTTCAGCACGATCGTGATGAAATTGCACATTTGTCAACCCTAATTCATTTGCTAAATGATTTAAAAAACTAATTCTCTTTTTTAACGAGTCAACAATTGTTATCTTTAATTGTGGGAAACAAATTTTCAATGGGATGCTAGGAAATCCAGCTCCAGCCCCTACATCACAAATTGTATAAGGTTGATCCAAGTTAAAATAAAAGCTTGCTGTAATTGAATCGAAAAAATGTTTTAAATAGACTTCTGATCGTTCGGTAATTGCGGTCAAATTCATTTTTTCGTTCCATTCAACTAACGTCTCAAAATAAGTTTTGAACTGATTGATTTGTTGTTCAGAAAGTGAAATCCCATTTTTGTTAAGTTCTGCGACAAATTGTTCAGGGGTCATTTTTTTCATTCCATTCATAATTTTAAATTTTCAAGCTAACTAACTGTTGCGATCTTACCTTGTTCAATATATACGAGTAATATCGAAATATCTGCTGGGTTAACACCAGAGATACGTGAAGCTTGACCAACTGACAGAGGTCGAACTTCTTTCAATCTTAATTTAGCCTCTTCTTTCAAACCACTAATTGCATCATAATCGATATTTTCAGGAATGTTCTTCTCTTCCATCTTCTTCATTCGATCAACTTGTTGTAATGATTTTTCAATATAACCTGAATATTTTGCTTGTATTTCAATTTGTTCAATGACATCATTAGGAATTTCTTTGTCTGCTGGTGCAAACTGAGTAATAAACGAATAGTCAATCTCAGGTCTTCTCATCAAATCTAATGCTTTAACTGGTTCTTTTAAGTGACTTTCATTAATTTTTTCTAAGGCAACATTCAACTCATCTGAAGGCTTGATCGTTTGCTTTTGTAATCTTTCCTGCTCCTCTTTAATTAAGGCTAGCTTCGTTTGAAACTTTTGATAACGTTCTTCATCAATTAAGCCGAGACGGTAGCCAATTTCAGTTAATCGGATATCTGCGTTATCATGACGAAGGAGTAAACGATATTCTGCTCGAGATGTTAATAGGCGGTAAGGTTCACTCGTTCCCTTAGTGACTAAATCATCAATTAAGACACCGATATACCCTTGCGAACGGTCTAAAACGAGTTCCTCAATATTTAAGGCACTGGCTGCAGCATTTATCCCTGCAATTAAGCCCTGACCTGCCGCTTCTTCATAGCCTGACGTTCCATTAATTTGACCTGCAGTATATAAACCTTTAATATTTTTAACTTCCAATGTTGGCCATAGTTGTGTTGGCACAACCGTATCATACTCAATTGCATAGCCAGAACGCATAATCTCAGCCTTTTCCAAACCCGCAATTGAGCGTACCATTTTTTCCTGAATTGATTCGGGTAGTGATGTTGATAGTCCCTGAACGTAAACTTCTTCTGTTTCACGACCTTCTGGCTCTAAAAAGATTTGGTGTCGTGGCTTATCATGAAAGCGAACGACTTTATCTTCAATTGATGGACAGTATCTTGGTCCTGCACCTTTAATCTGACCTGAGTACATTGATGAAAGGCTTAAATTATCATCAATAATTTTATGAGTCACTTCATTCGTATGTGTTAGCCAACACGGAATTTGATCAATAATCTTATCCTTTGTTTCATATGAAAAATGTCCCGGCTGATCATCTCCAGGTTGTATTTCAGTTTTTGAATAATCAATTGATTTTGAATGAATTCTAGGCGGTGTACCCGTTTTAAATCGAACAAGTTTAAACCCTAGTTCTTCAAGGTTTTCAGATAACTTAACTGAAGGTCTTTGGTTATTCGGTCCACTTTGATAAGAAATTTCACCGATATTAACTGTCCCTCGCATAAATGTCCCTGTTGTAATCGCAACTGATTTTGCATAATAAGCTGCACCTGTTTCTGTAATAACACCTTTACAAACACCATCTTCTACAATTAGTCTTTCAACCATTGCTTGTCGAATCGTTAAATGATCTAATTTTTCAAGTTGATGTTTCATTTCTGCAATATAAAGTGGCTTGTCTGCTTGTGCACGTAATGCTCGGACAGCTGGACCTTTTCTTGTATTTAACATTCGCATTTGTATATATGTTTTATCAATTACTTGACCCATTAAACCACCAAGGGCATCAACTTCTCTTACCACGACCCCTTTTGCAGGTCCTCCAATTGATGGATTACACGGCATATAGGCAATCATATCTAAATTTAATGTTAACATAAGTGTATTTGCCCCTCGTTTGGCAGAGGCATTGGCAGCTTCTACTCCTGCATGTCCAGATCCAATTACAATCACATCATAATGACCTGCATCATAAACCATTTTTATTCACTCCTTTAGTTTTATTATTTTCCTAAACAAAATTGAGAAAAGAGTTGATCAATCAAACTATCGTGGACGGTATCACCAACAATTTCTCCTAATATGCTCCACGCTCTTGTAACATCGATTTGAATTAAATCTAATGGCATCCCCAAATCAATTGCTGATTTAGCCTCATCAAGTGCTGACATCGCTTGTTTTAATAATTGAATATGGCGTACATTTGATACGTAAGAAATATCATCACTTTCTAACTGGCCAGCAAAGAAGAGTGATGCGATCGCTTCTTCCAAATCATCAATTCCTTGTTCTTCAATTAAAGAAGTTGAAACTATTGGGTGACCAGTTGCTAACTGTTCCACTTCATTCCGATCTAATTTCTCTGCTAAATCTGTTTTATTAATCAAGACAATTAACTCTAAGTCATTTACCAGTTCAAACAATTGTCGATCTTGATCTGACAAAGTTTCATTGTTATTTAAAACAAGTAAAATTAAATCCGCTTCTTTTAATGCTTGTCTTGAACGTTCGACACCGATTTTTTCAACAATGTCTTCTGTCTCACGGATTCCAGCTGTGTCAATTAATCGAAGGGGGACACCTCGGATATTGACATACTCTTCAATAACATCTCTCGTTGTTCCTGGAATATCAGTTACGATTGCTTTATTTTCTTGGACTAGTGTATTTAATAAAGATGATTTACCAACGTTCGGACGTCCAATAATCGCTGTTGAGATCCCCTCTCTTAATATCTTCCCTTGTTTGGCCATTAATAACAGTTTTTCTATTTCTTGATAAACGTCAGTTGTTTTTTCCAATAAAACACTCTTCGTCATTTCTTCGACATCATCATACTCTGGATAATCAATATTTACTTCCACGTGGGCAACTGTTTCAATTAAATCTTGGCGTAAGCGTTGAATTAATTTCGATAACTTTCCATCAAGTTGTTTAATTGCAACATCCATCGCCTTGTCTGTCTTTGCCCGGATTAAGTCCATAACAGCTTCTGCTTGTGATAAATCAATTCGACCATTGAGAAATGCCCGTTTAGTAAATTCACCGGGTTCAGCTAATCGTGCACCTAGTTCTAGGACTAACTCTAATAATCGATTTACAGAAGCTAATCCTCCATGACAATTAATTTCGACAACATCTTCTCGAGTAAATGTTTTTGGCGCTCGCATTAAATTGATCATGACTTCTTCAATCATTTCATCTGTTTTTGGATCAATAATTTTTCCATAATGAATGGTATGTGAATCAACTTTAGTTAAATCTGATCCGGTAAAAATTTGATTTGCAATTTTAACAGCTTCTTCCCCACTTAGTCTAACAATACCAATTGCTCCTTCTCCAAGTGGTGTTGATATTGCTGCAATTGTATCATCATTCATCCACTTCACCTCCAATATTTAATTATCTATTTATATAAAAAAATTAAATTGTGTAATCAGCATTACAACGTTATAGATTATCATAGAATCATCGAAAAAGGAAATATTTTTTCTTAAGTTAATGATTAGGTTATTAACATGTGAGTAACTTTTATTAGTGTAGCACAACTATCCACAATTATTTATTCATATAAATAACCCGAACAGTTTGTTAAAATCTGTTCAGGTTATCAACATGTGGATGATTTGTTTATCTTTCATCTCCTTTTTACATCAATATCTGCTTCGGATTTAATCGAACAATATAGATGAGTGGAAGTAACGTTGAAATGAAAATCGTTGCCAAACCGACGCTATAGAAAACTAAAATATAATTTGCATTTAATTTGACCTCGTAAAGTCCAATCACATCATCTACAGTCAGGTCTGATGTGAGATCTTTGTTAATGTAGTCTACCTGTTCAAAGTCTGCTGTTTCATCTGTTTTAATTAATGTGTGCGATATTTGACCAGCAATAAAGTTACCACTGAATAGAGACAGTGTCACTCCAACAAAAGCAACTACCATCACTTCAATTAAAATTTGTCCAATCACACGACTGCGCTTTTCACCTAATGATAAATAAATACCTAACTCATGTTTTCGATCACGGAGGAACAATAAGACAACTAATCCCGCGATCAAGATCGTCGCAAAAATTGCCGCCATTAAAACATATCTAGATAAAGTCGACATCGATTCGACCGGTCCAGAAATCGTATCCTAATGATCACCAGAACCAACAACATGATAATATGGCGGTAATAAAGGGTCTGCCTCTTGTTTAAATGCATCAATATACTGATGACTCTCCAAGACGTACATCGTCCGATAATTTCCGATATGAGGGTTTTCCGTCATCGTATCAGCAAACTCTGGGATTGCCTTCTTTGTTTCCTCCCAATCAAAATCTGCTTCATTAAAAATAATTTGATTTGGAACATAAATTGTATTCTGAACTAGCGTATCCTCCCAGTTAATCGTGCCTTGTCCAAAATCAAATTCAATATCATCCTTAACAGCCAATACCTCAAAGATGCCGATAATTTCTAAAACAAGATCTCGTGAAGAAAATAATTCTTCTTCATATGTGTCAAGGTCATAACTGTAAACTTCATTATTTAGTATAATCGTGTCTCCTACGTGTAAGTTATTTAATGTCGCCAACTTTTCAGAGATCAGTGTAACTGACGATCCATTATCAATCTCATCTTGACTAAAGGTACGACCGTCGATCAAATTTCCCTTCCCTTCTTGGAAATCTAATATATGTGGATAGTTAACCCCTTTCATTCCGAAATCTATTTCGACTCCTTCGGCAGCCGCTTGATCGACATCCTGACCGAAATAATACTTAAGACTCTTTGAGCCTAAACCAAAATACGTGTAGTAATCATAATATTTGACGTAAGGAAGCTCACCAACTTGTTGAATTGATTCGAGACTTATATCTCCCGTTTCCACTTTTACCCTTTCCTCTTCACTTAGTGCGTCAATCGGCTTATAGTCAACCTCAATGACGATAGCAGCCCCCAGTCTCTCTCTAATGTTATATTCAACATTATTAGTCGCTTGTTGAATTGAAATCGCTCCTGCAATCAAATTTCCTAAAATAAAAAGAACTGCTAGTAAGATTAACGATTTTCCTTTTCGCCTCATCATTCCGATAAAACCTCGTCTAACAAAATGCATTCGATTCCTCCTAGTCTAACTGATTGATTATAGTCGTTCTTTATGAAAGACAAAACACCCCCAATTTAATGAAGTCAATTTAGTAATCTGTCAATCTATTTGTAGCAAATTTTATCTACTTTCTTCGTGCATATAGTTAAAAAGTAAGTTTATCACTGACAATTTCATTTGGTAATACTTAAGTAAATGTTTTCTATATATATACAGTCGCTATTAAAATCAGTTAGTTTCAAATATTTTATTTATCTGATAAGATTTGAGAACAAAAAAAGGTTTTGTCTACATTTAAAGTAAACAAAACCTTTTTGGTTAACTAAGATTGCTAATTGATCACTTAGTTAAATTATTTTTTTATCATTGGCTTAATGACAACAAATCGATTCGGATCTGAGCCATCTGAATGTGTTTCTACTTTTGGATTATCTTGTAACATACTATGAATCACTTTTCGTTCATATGATGGCATCGGTTCTAACGTAACATTTCTTTTGATTTTAATTGCTTTATCTGCTAATCGAGTGGCTAATTGTTTCAGAGTTTCTTCACGTCTCGCGCGATACCCCTCTGCATCGACAACAATCCGATAAAAATCAGTTGAATGACGATTTAACATCACTTGCACGAGGTGCTGAATCGCATTTAGCGTTTGACCACGTTTACCGATTACCATAGCTATTTTTTCACCTGACAAATCAAATGTGACATGATTCTGCTCTTGTTTAATCTCAATTTCAATATCATCAGCAAATGAACGTGTCATTTCTTTGAGATAGTTCCCTGCTTGTTCAATTGGATCTTCTTTAATTGATACCTTTACAATTGCACGTTTAGCACCGAAGATACCAAACATACCTTTTTTACCTTCATCAATAATCTCTATGTCTACGCGATCCTTACTCGTATTCAGTTGCTCTAAAGCAGATTGAATCGCGTCGTCTAGAGTTTGTCCAGAAGCAGTTACCTGTTTCACGATTGATTTCCTCCCGCTTTTTGTTGGAATTTAAACGGTTTTCTAATGAAAATTGTTTGGAAAACCATAAATACGTTACCAACACCCCAATATAATGATAGTGCTGCTGGGAAGTACAGTGACATAACCCCAATCATAAGTGGCATCATATACATCATCATCGACATTTGTGGGTTAGCTGCAGCTTGTCCTGATCCTGCCCCAGCCATCGTTAATTTTTGTTGTAAAAATGTTGCTCCTGCTGCAATAATTGGCAAGATGTAATATGGGTCTTTTTCAGCTAATTCAAACCATAAAAATGTACCATCTTGTAATCCAGGCGTTCGCATAATTGCTTGATATAATGCAATCATAATCGGCATTTGAACAAACATTGGCAAACAACCTGCCAATGGATTCACATTATGTTCCTGGAATAACTTCATTTGTTCTTGTTGTAACTTTTCTTGTGTTTTTGCATCTTTAGAACTATATTTTTCTTGTAATTCTTTAATCTTCGGCTGAATCTCTTGCATCGCTTGAGTACTCTTTAATTGTTTAATGTTTAATGGAACTAACAGTAATCGAATTAAAATGGTTACAACAATTATTGCCCAACCATAACTCCCTGCAAAAAATCCTGCTACACTTTTAATGAACCACGATAGTGGATATACAAAGAATGAATCCCAAAAACCTTCACTCTCAGCTGTTATATCCTGATCTAGATTTCCACATCCAGCTAAAACTAAAACTAATAACAGTAAGGCCACGGTGATTAAGACCTTTTTATTACGCATGATACGCATCATTTTCCTCCTTAACTTACATTAATACACTATATGTAAAACTCAATTGCTATTTTATCACTATCTTTATATTAATACTACTTTAACAATATACCGTTGTGAAGTAGCGGCATCAATTATTTACCGATAATTTTTGAATTAAATAGCACATGAGTTAAACTTTTTTTAATTTGATGAAAATTCATTTCTTTTACAGGCTGTCTAGCAATAATGACAAGATCATATTCTTGATTAATTTTTGTTTCCATTTCATGAATGGCTTGTCTTAAGTAACGTTTAACTTTATTTCTCACGACAGCGTTACCAATTTTTTTTGAGACAGATAAACCGACGCGAAAATTTGATTGATCTTGTTTTGGAAGATAATACAGTACCAATTGTCGATTTGCAAATGATTTCCCCTGTTTAAATACTTTTTGAAACTCATCATTTGATTTTAATCGATTGACTTTTCTCATTCCCTTATCCTCCAGTATAACTTATTGCCAATTAAAATGGAAAAAAGACCACTGAAATGTTGTCAGTGGTCTATGCTGATAATACTTTTCTTCCTTTTTTACGACGACGAGCTAAAACGTTACGACCAGTTTTTGTACTCATACGTTTACGAAATCCGTGAACTTTTTTACGTTGACGATTTTTTGGTTGAAATGTGCGTTTCATTTATATTACACCCCCTGAGGAATTAAAAATCCTTCTTTAAACATACCATAACCTAATACATTATAATGAAAAGCTTTGTCATCTGTCAACATTAAAACAAATTATTTTTTTACATGTCCTTAATGATAACAACTTGTCCACAAACTACTCAAGCTCTTTTTTAAAAAAAATAACTATCCACACAACATATAGACAATTTAATCACATATTAACTACCTGTGGATAATAATTGTGAACAGTTGTTTTTTTATGTGGATAAGTGTCGAATCACCTTGCAAATCAAATTCTTTTTTGCTAAAATTATTGTTAATAATTCATAAATATTTTTAATAAAGTGAGTGACTATCCACAGCTTGTGCATAACCTGTGGACAGTTATTCACATCTGTGTAGATTGAATGATTAACATATATGTGGATAACTGTATAAGTTTGTGAGAATTTTTAGTTTGTTTTATACACTCCCATTAAGAGCGAACCTTTCGATCTATTTTCATTTGCTTAAAGATAGATTGCGAGAGGTTTTTTATTCTTCAATTGTAAACAACCACATCCTTATTCTTAAAAATTAAGAATATCAATCCTATGTATTCAATTCCATTATCAGATAAAGAAAGGGGCTTATTAATGGAGAACATTGATGATTTATGGGCTAGAACGCTCGATAAGATCAGACAGAAAATAGCTAATGAAAGTTTTGAAACATGGTTTAAAAACACAAAAGCTCATCATCTTGATAATGATTTTTTAACTGTGTCAGCTCCGAATGAATTCGCACGTCATTGGTTAGAAAATAGATACACTGAACTGATTTCTAATGCGATTTTTGAAGTAACTGGAGCTAATTTAAATGTTAAATTTATTTCTGCTGAAGAAGAAAAAGATCAAGAAAAGATTGATAAAATTAAACAAAAACCTGCCGTTATTCATACCAATCAGGAACAGCGGACAAATACGATGTTAAATGATAAATATACATTTGAAACGTTTGTGATTGGATCAGGGAACCGCTTTGCACACGCTGCCTCACTCGCAGTTGCAGAAGCACCAGCAAAAGCCTATAATCCACTCTTTATTTATGGTGGTGTTGGGCTCGGAAAAACTCACTTAATGCATGCGATTGGCCATTACATTATTGAGAATAATCCAGAAGCAAATGTTGTTTATTTATCATCTGAAAAATTCACAAATGAATTTATTAATTCAATCCGTGATAATAAAACAGAACAATTTAGAAATAAATACCGTAGTGTCGACATTCTATTAGTTGATGATATTCAATTTTTAGCAGGAAAAGAACAAACGCAAGAAGAATTTTTCCATACATTTAATACATTACATGAAGAAAGTAAACAAATTATTATTTCAAGTGATCGACCGCCTAAAGAAATTCCAACATTAGAAGATCGCTTACGTTCAAGATTTGAATGGGGACTTATCACTGATATTACTCCTCCAGATTTAGAAACGAGAATTGCAATTCTACGTAAAAAGGCTAAAGCTGAAGGGTTAGATATTCCTAATGAAGTCATGTTATATATCGCAAATCAAATCGATACAAACATTAGAGAATTAGAGGGTGCACTTATTCGTGTTGTTGCATATTCATCTTTAATTAACGAAGATATTGATGCCGCTTTAGCTGCTGAGGCGCTCAAAGATATTATCCCTAACTCACGACCGAAGCGAATTACGGTTGATACAATTCAAGAGTTAATTTCAAAAAAATATAATATTAAATTAGAGGACTTTGCAGCTAAAAAAAGAACCCGATCTGTTGCATTCCCAAGGCAAATTGCGATGTATCTCAGTCGAGAATTAACCGATCTTTCTTTACCTAAAATTGGTGAAGAATTTGGTGGGCGCGATCATACAACTGTTCTACATGCTCATGAAAAAATTTCTAAGTTAATTACTGATGACCAATTATTCAATCAAGAAATCGATGAATTAATCGAACAATTAAAATCAATCTAAGTCAATTTCATAATACAAAGATCGGAATAAAAACACGAAAGTTTATCAATAAAGTAATAGTATCATACGTAAATAGAAGGTAAAACCTAGTGATTGTAGCGGCAGGCGGCGACTCCAGCGGGAAAAGATCGTGTCCGAAGATCCAGTAATAAAATTAAGGAATGTTAGACTAAGAACGCCACGTCCATGTGGCAGATCTTTTGGTGGGACGAGTAACCGCAGTCCCAACGTCTAACTGACCCACATCCTGTGCGCCCGAGACCGATCCCGCGGAAAGCGTCCGCCTAGAGTGGAAATCACCTAACCATCTCCTACTTCATTATTCGTGTTTTTTACGGAATTAAGTTATTATGAAATTCATTCTTCTAACTAAAAATATTTTATTCACATTGTGGATAGTGTGAATTCAGTTTCATTATTACTAACAAATTATCAACAAGTGGATAACTATCAGTTTAAAAGCATTCACTTAGTTATCCACATAATCACAAGCCCTATTACTATTATTACTATTTTTATTAATAATTAATATATATAATAGACTCTCAATTAGGAGGATTTTTATGAAATTTACAATTCAAAAAGATTTATTACTAGAAAGTATTCAACATGTTATGAAAGCAATCTCATCAAGAGTGATAATTCCTATTCTGACAGGAATTAAAATTGAAGCGATTAACGAAGGAATAAAACTGACAGGTAGTGATTCAGATATTTCAATTGAATCATTTATTCCAACAGAAGAAAATGGAATCATTCATGTTGAAAATATTCAACCAGGAAGTATTGTTGTTCAATCGAAATATTTCCCAGATATTATTCGTAAACTTCCTTTAAAAACAGTCGAAATAAATACAACTGATGAATTTAAAGTTAATATCATTTCAGGTGGTTCAGAATTTCATTTAAATGGACAAGATCCAAATGAATATCCACAGTTACCAACACTTTATAGTGAAAATAGTTTTACGTTGACAAATACTGTTCTAAAAGAATTAATTAAACAAACGGTCTATGCTGTTTCAACCGTAGAAACTCGCCCGATCCTAACTGGTGTGAATATGACTCTAAAAGATCAAGGATTAAATTTCGTTGCAACAGATAGCCATCGACTCGCTTCACGTCATTTACCAATTAATTTAGTAGATAACCAATTAAACTTTAATAGTGTTGTCATCCCTGGCAAAAGTTTAGTTGAGTTAAATAAAATTATCGATGAAAATGATGAAACAACATCAATCAGTGTGACTGAAAATCAAATCTTGTTCCAAACAAAAAATTTATACTTTTTATCTCGTTTATTAGATGGAAATTACCCTGAAACATCAAGATTAATTCCTGATCAAAGCAAAACAACAATCTTAACGAAAACAAAAGAACTATTAAATGCGATTGATCGTGCATCATTATTAGCAAGGGAAAATAAAAATAATGTCGTGAAACTTGAAACTAAATCAGATAATCGCGTAGAGATTAGTGGTCATACACCAGAAGTTGGTCAAGTGATTGAAGAAGTAAATTCAGAATCTGTCGAGGGTGAAGATTTAAAAATATCATTTAGCGCCAAATACATGTTAGATGCATTAAAAATTATTGAATCAGACAATGTAAAAATTGAGTTTACTGGTGCGATGAGACCATTTATTATTAAGCCTGAAAATGATGAAGACATTTTACAACTAATATTACCGGTTAGAACTTTCTAATCTAGAAAAAATAGAGTGTGAACAGCACTCTATTTTATTTTTTAATTAGAGTCTTTACTCCGATTAAATCGAGACTTTGCTTATCTTGTGATCTTTAGTAAAATAGAGAGAGGCACATGATCGGAACCATCTTGTGAAAGATCTAAAAAGGAGTCATCAAATGAAACCAACAGATATTCAAATTAAGACAGAATACATTCAACTCGGACAATTTTTAAAGTTAGCTAATATTGTTGATTCAGGTGGAAGTGTGAAATTTTTCTTGAAAGATTTTGCAGTCCATGTCAATGGTGAGATTGATCAACGGCGAGGTAAAAAACTATATCCAGGTGATTTAGTAGAGGTTGAAGAATTCGGTCAGTTTCAAATTGTGAAAAAGTAGACTACCTGGTCTTCTTAATCAAAAGGTAGGCATGATTTAAATGTATATAAAAAACCTAAAATTATTACATTATCGAAACTATGATGAACTTGACTTAATATTTGATAATGGAATTAACGTTATTATCGGTGAAAATGCTCAAGGAAAAACAAACTTGATGGAAGCTATTTATCTTTTAGCATTCACCCGATCATATCGGACGTCAAAAGATAAAGAATTAATTCAATGGGATCAAAACTATGCTAAAATAGAAGGGACAATTATTAAACGTAATCAACAATTTCCTTTAGAAATTCAACTATCATCGAAAGGAAAAAAGGCCAAATTAAATCATTTAGAACAAAGACGATTAAGTGATTATATTGGTGCTTTAAATGTTGTTATGTTTGCACCAGAAGATCTCAATTTAGTTAAAGGTAATCCACAAGTCCGAAGACGTTTTATCGATATGGAAATCGGTCAAATTCAACCTGTTTATATTTATCATCTCGGTCAATATCAGAAGATTTTAAAACAGAGAAATCATTTATTAAAAAGTTTACAACGCAAACAAACCGATAACTTAATCATGTTAGATGTATTAACGGAGCAACTGATTGAACATGCATGTATCGTGATTGAAAAGCGATTTATATTTTTAGAGTTACTGAGACATTGGGCGATTCAAATTCATAAACGGATTAGTCAGGAACGGGAACAGTTAGAAATTAACTATCAGGCGACAATCGATGTATTAGAAACAGACAATAAGGAAAAAATAAGTAATATCTATTTAGAAAAATTTAAACAAAATCGTCACAAAGAAATTGAACGTGGAACAACATTATATGGTCCACACAGAGATGATCTTATATTTTTTATTAATCAACGTGATGTACAAAAATATGGTTCTCAAGGCCAACAACGTACAACAGCACTTTCGCTAAAATTAGCAGAAATTGAATTAATCAAACAAGAAGTCGGTGAATATCCTGTTTTATTACTAGATGATGTGTTAAGTGAGCTTGATCAGTATCGTCAATCACATTTACTTGATACGATTCAAGGGAAAGTCCAAACCTTTGTTTCAACAACAAGTGTAAGTGATGTAAAACATGAGACGATTGAAAAAGCTGAGCTTTTTTATGTCGAAAATGGCACAATTCCCGATCAGAAAAAAGGCTAAACGATGTTTATTAACATTGGTGATCAACAATTGATTAAATCAGATGACATTATTGTGATGATCGACCAACAGTATATCGAATCTTCAACGATTAATGGAGAAATGATTGAATATCAACAGAATCAAGAAGATACACCAAATATAAATAATAATACTAAAACAATTATTGTAACTAAGGATAATGTTTTTTATAGCCCGTTATCAATTCTGACTTTAAAGAAAAGATCAAGCTTACAAATGATGATTGACCATTTAGACGACTATACCGACAGTGACACACTAACAGAAAATTAGCTGTTTAATATTATCCTTATAATTAAAAATACGAATAGATTGTAATAAAATAAGTTTACTATACGACTTGAATAGAGCGAATAAAGTGATTGGAACGCCAGGTGGCGACTCCAGCGGGAAAAGCAAACGGTCTTCGATGGGACGAGTAACCGCAGTCCCACGAGTCCGAAGATCCACTCAGGAAAGTGATTTTCTTTCCTGAGTTAGCTGAGGCCGTGCCCGCGGAAAGCGTCCACCTAGAGTGGAAATCACCGTGCTATCTCACATACAAAATTTCGTATTTTGACTATAGACAAGTAATAATTTTATTAATTAGTTTAAATTAATCAATATTGATTTTATATAGAAAAATTAAAACCTTTTAAAATAGGTTTATAGGAAAAGTGTAGGTGAATCAATTGGTAATGGATGATAATTTATTAAATGTCCCACAATATGATGAAAATCAAATTCAAGTATTAGAAGGTTTAGAAGCTGTTAGAAAAAGACCAGGAATGTATATTGGTTCAACAAGCTCTAGAGGTCTTCACCATCTTGTTTGGGAAATCGTAGATAATAGTATTGACGAGGCACTAGCAGGATACTGTGACGACATTCAAGTCGTTATTGAAGAAGATAATAGTATAACTGTTATTGATAACGGCCGTGGAATCCCAGTTGGGATCCACGAGAAAACAGGAAGACCAGCTGTGGAAGTGATTATGACTGAACTACACGCTGGAGGTAAATTTGATAATTCAGGTTATAAAGTTTCTGGAGGATTACATGGTGTTGGTGCGTCAGTTGTAAACGCCCTATCATCATCACTAGAAGTATTCGTTCACCGTGATGACAAAGTCTATTATTTAGACTTTAAACGAGGTGTATTAAATACTGAAATTCAAGTGATTGGGGAAACCGATATAACGGGGACACGCGTTCATTTTAGTCCGGATCCAGAGATTTTTACTGAAACAATTGAATACGACTATGACACGTTGCTTTACCGTGTGAGAGAACTTGCTTTTTTAAATAAAAAAATCAAAATTAGCCTTGAAGATAAGAGAATTGATCGAGAGAAGAAGGAAAGCTTTTATTACGAAGGTGGAATTAAAGAGTATGTTGAATACATGAATCGTTCAAAAGAAGTGATTCATGAAGCATTCTTCGCTGAAAAAGAAGAAGATGATATTATTGTCGAAGTTGCTCTACAGTATAATAGTGGCTATGCAAATAATATCTATTCATTTGCAAATAACATTCATACACATGAAGGTGGAATGCATGAGTCAGGTTTTAAAACAGCCTTGACCCGTGTGATTAATGATTATGCCAGAAGAAGCAAAATCTTTAAAGAAAATGATGAAAACCTCTCTGGAGATGATGTGAGAGAAGGTATTACGGCAATTGTATCAATCAAACACCCTGATCCACAATTTGAAGGTCAAACGAAGACTAAACTAGGAAATAGTGAGGCGCGGACGATTACAGACTCTGCTTTTAGTGAAATGTTTTCTACCTTTTTAGTTGAAAACCCAGATACAGCTAGGATTATTGTTAATAAAGGGATGATGGCCTCCCGAGCAAGATTAGCAGCTAAAAAGGCGAGGGAATTAACAAGAAGAAAAGGTGCTTTAGAAATTTCTAATCTACCGGGTAAGCTAGCAGATTGTTCTTCACGTGATGCTTCAATTAGTGAATTATATATCGTGGAAGGTGATTCTGCTGGAGGTTCAGCCAAACAAGGAAGAGATCGACACTTCCAAGCAATCTTGCCATTACGAGGTAAAATTCTAAACGTAGAAAAAGCACGTCTTGATCGAATTTTATCAAACAATGAAATCAGATCAATGATTACAGCAATGGGTACTGGAATTGGTGAAGACTTTGATATAACAAAAGCGAGATATCATAAAGTTGTTATTATGACAGATGCTGATGTGGATGGTGCTCATATTCGGACATTATTATTGACGTTCTTCTATCGATTTATGCGTCCATTAATCGAGCATGGTTACATTTATATTGCTCAACCACCACTATATAAAGTACAACAAAGTAAAACAATTCGTTATGCGTATGATGATCGTGAGCTAGATATCATTTTAGAAGAGTTACCGAAACAACCCAAACCAGGTTTACAAAGATATAAAGGTCTTGGTGAGATGAATGCCGATCAGTTGTGGGAAACGACAATGGATCCTGATAATCGAACACTATTACAAGTGAAATTGCACGATGCGATTGAAGCAGATCAAATTTTTGATATGTTAATGGGTGATAAAGTTGAACCAAGACGAGACTTTATTCAAGAAAATGCAGTCTATGTAAAAAACTTAGATGTGTAAATTTAATGATACGTTAAAATAGATCATGTAGGTCCTCAGTTTGATAGGAGGTAATTAAATGGCGGATAATCAACGTCCCCAAGTACAAGAAATAAGTATTGGAAAAGAAATGCGAACATCTTTTTTAGATTATGCAATGAGTGTCATTGTTTCACGTGCAATCCCAGATGTTCGTGACGGCTTAAAGCCGGTTCAAAGACGGATTTTATATGCAATGAATGATTTAGGCATGCACGCAGATAAGGCATATAAAAAGTCTGCTCGAATCGTCGGTGATGTTATTGGTAAGTATCACCCACACGGTGATTCAGCAGTCTATGAAGCAATGGTTAGAATGGCACAAGATTTTAGTTATCGAAATATGCTCGTTGATGGGCACGGGAACTTTGGATCAGTTGATGGTGATCCTGCTGCTGCCATGCGTTATACAGAAGCAAGAATGTCCAAAATAGCAATGGAATTATTGCGAGATATAAATAAGAACACGGTTGAATATCAGGATAACTATGATGGATCTGAAAGAGAACCACAAGTTTTACCTGCTCGTTTTCCTAACTTACTCGTTAATGGAACGTCAGGGATCGCGGTTGGGATGGCGACAAATATACCACCGCATCAATTAGGAGAAACAATTGATGCTATTTTAGCGATCAGTGAAAACCCAGAAATAACGATTGATGAATTAATGGAAAACTACATTTATGGTCCTGATTTTCCAACAGGTGGCTTGATTTTAGGCAGATCAGGGATTCGAAAAGCTTTTGAAACGGGTAGAGGTTCAATTACGATTCGGGCAAAAGTAGAAATAGAAGAACAAAAGAATGGTAAGACAACAATTATCGTCAATGAATTACCTTACCAAGTCAATAAAGCGAAATTAATTGAAAAAATAGCCGAACTCGTTCGCGATAAAAAAATTGAAGGCATTACTGATTTACGTGATGAATCTGATCGAAACGGGATGCGGATTGTGATGGAACTTCGTCGCGATGCGAATCCAAATGTTTTGTTAAATAATTTATATAAGCAAACATCATTACAATCTTCATTTGGTATTAATATGTTAGCTTTAGTTAATGGACAACCTAAAGTACTCAGTTTAAAAGAAAGTTTAAGCCATTATTTAGAACATCAAAAAGATGTGATTAGACGACGAACACAATTTGAGTTAGATAAAGCTGAAAAAAGAGCACATATTTTAGAAGGACTTCGAATTGCACTAGACTATATTGATGAAATTATCGCCTTAATTCGTGGTTCCAATACGGCTGATATTGCACGTGAAGGTTTGATTACCAATTTTAAATTAACTGAAAAACAAGCACAAGCCATTCTAGATATGAGATTACAGCGTTTAACTGGCTTAGAACGTCAAAAAATTGAAGAAGAATATGAGAATTTATTAAAATTAATTGATGAGTTAAAATCAGTTTTAGCAAATGAAGAGGAATTATTAAAAATCATTCGAGAAGAATTAATTGAAATTAAAGAAAAGTTTAATGACGAACGCCGGACAGAAATTGTTATGGGTGGTGCTGATTTCTTTGAAGATGAAGATTTAATCCCAGAAGAAGATATTGTCGTTTGTTTAACTCACCGTGGTTATATTAAACGACTTCCATCCTCAACATACAGAACACAAAATCGTGGTGGACGTGGTGTCCAAGGTATGAGTACAAATGATGATGATTTTGTAGAACACTTAGTTTCAGCATCGACTCACGATACGATTTTATTCTTTTCGAACAAAGGAAAAGTTTATCGTTTGAAAGGTTATCAAATCCCTGAATACGGTAGAGCAGCTAAAGGTTTACCTGTGATCAATATTTTGGAAATTGAAAAAGATGAGTGGATAAATGCTGTTATTTCAGCTCCTGAATTTGATGAAAACAAATATTTATTCTTTACAACGAAGTATGGTATTTCTAAGAGAACATCATTAAGCCAATTTGCTAATATTCGTCGTAACGGAATCATTGCACTTAGCTTGCGTGACGAAGATGAACTGATTTCTGTTCAATTAACAGACGGAACAAAGGATATAATGATTGCAACTAGAAATGGTTATTTGATTCGATTTGATGAACAACAAATTCGTTCAATGGGCCGATCTGCAGCAGGGGTTAAAGGTATTTCATTACGTGGTGATGATGAAGTCATTTCTATGGAAATCATCGAAGATGATGATTATATTTTAAATGTCACCGAAAATGGTTATGGTAAACGAACAGTAGAAGGAGATTACCGGATTATAAATCGAGGTGGTAAAGGGGTCTTTACTGCTAACGTAACTGATAAAACAGGTCCTGTCGTTGCTGTAAAATCTGTTAAGGGTGACGAAGATTTAATGATTATGACGGTTTCAGGTGTGTTAATTAGAACGCCAATTGATTCAATCTCAATTACTGGGCGAAATACACAAGGTGTGCGTTTAATTCGATTACAAGATGATCAAAAAGTAGCAACAGTCGCCTGTGTAGAAAAAGAAGAAGAAAATGATCCAGAAACTATTAATCAAGATAATCAAGATTAATCACTTTATATTCTAGGTAGGTGACACCAATTGTTTGTTCATCCCAATCAACTTGTTGAAAAATGTTTAATTGTTAGTGATGTGTTTGGTCAGACTAACTATCCAATTATTGAAAAGGATACGGTTGTAACAACGACGCATATTAAAGTATTAAATAGTTTTTTAATTGACCGGGTTGAGGTTTCTCCTAAGCTAGCCAATGGAGAACCTTATAAACCGACTAAAGTACTTCCTATTGATCAAGAGCTGATTAAAAGAAGAGAAGTTAAAAAGAAGGTTGTCCCTTTTGATGATCATTATCTAAAAGTAGTCAAAGACTATCAGAAAATGTTTAACCACTGGCAAAGTGGTAAAGCATTAGATATCAACCAAGTTAGACAAATGATTGTTCCTTTAATTGAACGGGTAGATGAAAATCAAGCCGCTATTTTTCTATTAGGAAAACAGACGACAAAAGAAGAATATCTTTATCAACATAGTGTTGCAGTTAGTCTATTAGCTGTTATTTTAGCTAAGCGTCTTGGATTTGAAAAAGAATCGACTCAAATAGGTCTTGCTGCATTGCTTGCTGATAGTGGGATGGCAAAAGTTAATCAACGGATTTTAAATCATCATGGTAAACTTTCGCCTGCTGAATTTGCTGAAATTAAGAAACATCCGACATTTTCTTATCGAATGATTGAAAAGAATCCTGCTTTAACACAGTCAGCAAAACTGGCTGTGTTGCAACATCATGAACGAGTAAATGGAAGAGGTTATCCTTTAGGCATCGATAAAACAAAAATTAATCCTTATGCAAAAATTATTTCAATCGCAGATGCTTATCATGCAATGACGTCCTATCGTTCGTATCAAGCTAAACGACCATTTTATCAAGTCATTGCTGAAATGAAAAAAGAAGCAGATCAACAATTTGACGCGCGCTACTTAAAAGTATTTATGACCTGTTTAGAAGATGCCCTTTTAGAAGAAAAGGTTTATTTATCTAACGGACAAACAGGAAATGTTGTGGCATTAAGATTTTCCTCATATCCAGAAGTCATTATTCAAATTCATGGAACCCATGAAATTTTGTCTATGCTCGAACAAGAAAATTTAAAAATTGAATCACTGATCCATTCATAAATGGATTGAAAATAAAATAGAGTTGTTCTAAAACATACAACTCTATTTTTGTTAAATTTGAATTGTTAACAAATAGCGAATGAATGAGTAAAGTATTTCTAATGAAGGCAAGGATAAAGGCTTGAATTAATTGAATAGTTGTCGTATTGTAATTAACAATAGAAAATAGATCAATCACAATTGACAAAATTGAAGGAGGAGTTCGTGCAATGAGGGAGGACAAATTTGCAAAAGAGGGTCTAACGTTTGATGATGTATTACTCGTTCCAGCTGCATCTGAAGTTTTACCAAGAGATGTATCCATTCAGACAAAATTAACAAAAAATTTAAAGCTGAATATTCCAGTTTTAAGTGCAGGTATGGATACGGTAACTGAAGCAGAGATGGCAATTGCGATGGCAAGACAAGGTGGATTAGGGATTATTCACAAAAACATGTCAATTGAAGAACAAGCTGAATTGATTGATCGTGTTAAGCGCTCAGAAAGTGGTGTCATTACTAATCCATTTTTCCTAATGCCAGATAATCAAGTGTTTGATGCGGAACATTTGATGAGTAAATATCGTATTTCTGGTGTACCAATCGTTAATAATCCAGATGATAAAGTGCTTGTCGGTATTTTAACCAATCGTGATCTTCGTTTTATTGAGGATTATTCAATTAAAATTTCAGACGTGATGACGAGTGAAAACTTAGTTACAGCATCTGTTGGAACAACACTTGATGAAGCAAGTAAAATTTTACAGAAACATCGAATTGAGAAATTACCATTAATTGATGATCAGGGTGTACTAAAAGGGTTAATTACAATTAAAGATATTGAAAAAGTAATTGAATTCCCTAATGCAGCAAAAGACAGTCAAGGACGTCTACTCTGTGGAGCTGCTGTTGGTGTCACTGCTGATACAATGACTCGGATTGATAAGTTAGTTGAAGCGGGTGTTGATTGTATTGTGATCGATACAGCTCACGGGCATTCAAAAGGCGTAATCGATCAAGTTAAGCGTGTTCGAGAAAAACATCCAGATTTAGATATTATTGCTGGTAATGTAGCAACTGGAGAAGCAACACGTGCATTAATCGAGGCGGGTGCGTCTGTGATTAAGGTTGGAATTGGACCTGGTTCAATTTGTACAACTCGGATTGTTGCAGGTGTTGGTGTACCGCAAATTACTGCCGTTTATGATTGTGCTAAAGTTGCGGATGAATATGGTGTACCTGTTATTGCTGATGGTGGGATTAAGTATTCAGGTGATATTCCTAAAGCAATTGCTGCTGGAGCAAAAGCTGTCATGCTAGGTAGTTTACTTGCAGGGGTAACTGAAAGCCCAGGTGAAACAGAAATTTTCCAAGGGCGTCGTTATAAAGTATATCGTGGGATGGGATCTGTTGCTGCGATGAAATCAGGTTCAAAAGATCGTTACTTCCAAGATACAAATGATACTAAGAAATTAGTGCCTGAAGGTATTGAAGGAAGAACAGCTTATAAAGGACCTCTTGCAGATACAATTCATCAACTTGTTGGTGGTTTACGTGCGAGCATGGGTTATTGTGGTTCAAAAGATATCGAAGCATTACGTTTAGAAGGACAATTTGTTCGCATGACTGGAAATGGTTTACGCGAATCGCACCCACATAATGTTCAAGTCACAAAAGAAGCACCAAACTATTCAGTTCAATAAAATAATCATAACTAAGGTAGGACACAACACCGTCCTACCTTTTATTTATTTGTAGATTAAATAATAACTATATTTGGTAAAAAATATAGTCGAAAGTAGATATCGAAAAAGTGAGGAATATGTTAAGATATTTAGAGAAAGAGATGGTAGTGTAAAAAGTTCTATGAAAAGATACTGAATTGGAGGATGAATTCAAAATACAATATGTTTTTTGATC
>NZ_BAABDL010000121.1:0-1387 GCF_039539605.1 Amphibacillus indicireducens
TGTAATATTAATTCAAATAACTAAGTCATGTAAAACATTGTATTGTATTTTACACAAAATTATGGACTTGACTAAAATCCCCGATATAATATTTTAATATAATTTAATTATTCTGATGTAACCACCTTCTGTAATTGATGATCTGTAAAATAATTAACATTATATTTACCCCTTCAAGAAAAGCTATATAATCATCAATTGAATAATTTGAATATTTATTAATGAAAAATGCAAATAAAAATAAAATGCTATTATATACTATAATCTCAGTGATTATACTTTTGTAATTTAATTTTAAATATTTCTTCAACATTTTTATCACTCCTCAAGCAGTCTTAGGTTAACATCAGATAACATCTCCAAAGTGCTTTAGTTTGAAGTAAATTACTGTAATTTGTTAATCGAGCTAACGAAAATCTCTGTTAGCTCGATTGGTGTATTTCCTTTCAAAGTCTCCCATCATCGTTAACCCTATAACTAATACAGTAACAGCGTAGCCAGAGCGGTTCCCATTTGCCCTCCAAGATATACTGTTTTCTCTCAATTTACTGTATCTCTAGAAAGAATTATTCCTCTTCCTTACTTTCAAATAGATTAAAAAATAAAAATCTATATATTACAAAAGTAAATACAACAAAGTAAATAATCTCAAACATTATATTTGAGAGACTCATTATATTCAAAATTCTATAACTAGCATGGTTTGTACTAATACATAACAACATTGCAGCTACTAACTCAAGTGCTCTCATTGGACCTTTAAATATATTATTTGCTCGATACAAATTAAATACTTCTCTAAATTCGGATGCATTCATACCTTTGTATAGACCGAAAAATATTGAAACAATCAATATTAAGAAAGTTACTTCAGAGTTATTTCCTGCTTCAATATATGCGTAAATGTTGAATAAAACCAAACCTATTATAAAAATAATAGGTTTGGTATACTTATTACGAGACATCAAATAGTAACCGTCTTAGACCAGCTAACAAAAGGAATATTAACCCCTACACTGATTCTTTTAAGTTTATTTTTCACAGCATAACCAACAACTCCAGCAGTAGTTGCTGTAATTGCTGCTGCTGCACCAGCTCCCCAAGGTCCTGTAAGGGCTAGATCTTTTACATACCAACCTACAACACCTGCTGCAAACCCACCAGCTACTACTGCTGCCATACCTCTTGTCTTAGCACTTAGATTAATATGAAGACCTACAAACCCACCTCCATCCAAATACATCATTTCTTCTTCTTCAATTACTGCATAACTTGCTGGTAATACCATTTCCATTTCTAACACTCCTCTTATTATTTTCGTATTGTCTAAAGTTTTATAGTAAAAACCTTCGTTTTTATTGATATATAGCCTTTTAACACAAAAAAA
>NZ_BAABDL010000122.1:0-19041 GCF_039539605.1 Amphibacillus indicireducens
TAACTGGCATTCACTTTTGGCAATTTAATGGGCAAATCACCTATAAAAAATCAAGTTATGAATAATGCAGGCTTTTATATATTGATTTCAAAATTTCCGGAATTATTAGAAGATGAAATTGAGTTGGAATGTTTGAGGGAATTAGAGAAACGGGCTCAAGTAACTCATACGCAAAATAATTTGATGTTGGTTCCATATGGATATAATTCAGCGAGGGGTTTCCGGTTAAAAACATACAAATCCAATCAAAAAATTCAGGATCGATTAGATTTGACTATTGTGGATTTAAAAGAAATGCTCGAGGATCTAGAGTTAGGGGATATAGTCATCCAAAAAAGGTTAAATAACAATAAATCAACGCTAGATTCAGTTAAGTTTTTATTGGATAATAAAAACATCTTAATTCCGCAGATTCCATTGTATACAGACAAGTACAAACTAAATTCAATTGAAGGCATATTAGAAAATTCAAAAGCAATAAATGAAACTTTATGGTGAAATACATCTAAACAGTTTTTAATTTGAAAAGATAAATAACAAACTTCTTTGAGGCCGAAGATTAATTTGGCCTAAAATTCTTGATAGGGTAGAGAATTTTGTTTTATTTCTACTAATAATAAAAAAACTTGTAACATCTTCAATAAATAGAGCATTCGTTGATTACTAATATGATTCAAAGAGGTGAACCATGTGGCGCAGCGAAAATCAAATCGTCCAACAAAATTTGAGCGTTCATATCGAATTTTAGAATACCTTAAAAAACATACTGATAGTGAACATACAATTACTCAAGCTGCATTAAGAAGAGTACCAGAAGTGGCTGAATATATCGGTGATAAAGAAACTTATAATGACACAGTTGTTAATATGGCGATGGCAATGAACTTTGATCAATATGATGTTAAGCCTAGAGAAGATTGGAAAATTATATTTAAAGAATTTGAAAGACAGTTTGGTAGTGACGTTGAAGATGATGATTTTGATGATGAGTTGGATAGCCCTCCTAGAATGCCAATTCGAGGACTTCATTATAATCATTTATTTTCTTATGAAGAAATTAACGCATTAATTGAAGGTATACTATTCTCTAAAACTGTTGATACAGAAACAGCCAATCAATTGATTAGTAAGATAGAAGATAATTTAACGACAAAGTATTATCCTACTGGTCCGAAAAAGATTTGTACGGTGCAGGAAATATTACTAGTTGATAGGGATATCCTTCGGGACAATCTATTAACAATTCAACAAGCAATCGATGATAATGTTCAAATAAGCTTTCAATTTAATGGCTATAATCATAAAAAAGAGTTGAAACCAGTTAGAGATAAAAGAGATACAGTAAGTCCTTATTATATTGTTGCAAATGGTGGACGCTATTATTTATTGGCATGTAAAGAAATTGTAAGTGATCAGCAAACGTTAAAAAACATGTCAATTTGGCGCATTGATTTAATGACTGATGTTGAAATTCCTGAACGTGATGAAAAGAAAAGGATAAAGGGAATCCAAAGAGTAAATAAGAAAGAAGTAGAAAATCTTCCTAGAGAGTGGAGTGAGGATTTTCAATTATCTCACTTAAATATGTCTTATGATAAACCAATTCCAATTATATTAAAAATTAAGAGTCCGAAGAGAGAAGGAAGTCAAACTGAACGTTTAAAATTAGATTATACATTTATGTATGATTGGTTTGGAGACACTTTTCGTTATCTTAGGACAGAAGATGAAGCGCCTTTTGATGATATCGTTCAAGTAACTTGTAGTCCATTTGCGATGGTTAATTGGGCACTACAGTATAGTGACCGAGTAGAGGTATTAGAACCGAATGATGTCAGAGATTCGGTTATTGGAAAAATTAAAAGGCTGAATGAAAAATATGGTGTGTAGCATTTATTTTGAAAAAGTTATGATAGAAGCATTTTGGGTGATGTAGGCGTTAACTATTATCTTGATGCTAATGATGACCAGTTGAAAGAAGAACTATCACAACTTCCGATTACTTTTTTCTGTATTCATGGCAATCATGAAGAGCGCTCTTATAATATTTCAACATATGAAGAGAAACAATGGCGCGGTGGCTTAGTTTTTTATGAAGAGGAGTACCCGAATCTTTTGTTCGCAGAGGATGGGGAGATTTATGATTTTGATGGTAAAAAGGCAATTGTTATCGGTGGTGCGTATAGTGTTGATAAATTTTATCGTCTCAGAAATGGTTTGCCTTGGTTTGATTCAGAACAACCAGATCAACGGACAAAATCGATCGTTGAAGCAAAGTTAGACAAGGAAAGCTGGGAAGTGGATATTGTTCTTACGCATACGGGTCCGCTAAAGTATCTGCCAACTGATGAATTTTTGTCATCAATTGATCAAGGTACTGTCGATCAATCAACAGAAATTTGGTTAGATGAGTTAGAGGAAAAAATTAGTTATAAGCAATGGTTTTTTGGTCACTTTCATACTGATCGCTTAGATGGTGATATTGTTATTTTGTTTAATGAAATTATGGAATTGAACTAATTTTCTCTGATAATTATGTAATAAAGGGGAGATTCCTTTGTCAACAATCTACGGATTAAGCGACATACATGGTTATTACAAAGAGATGTTAGATAGTTTAAGTTTAGTTGATTTAAAATCCGATCAAAGTAATAAGCTTATTTTTGTTGGTGATTATATCTCACGTGGCCCTGACAGTTGTGCAGTCTTGTACCATATCAAACAATTGGAGCAAACCTATCCTGGTCAAGTTGTTGTGTTGAGCGGCAATCATGATCAAATGTTTCTTGATTGGTTTTTCAGTGACCTTGAAAATCATTGGCTCGCTGCAGATATTCAATTGCGAACAACGAAGAGTTTTTTTGAACCAAGTCAATGGAATATAATTTATGATAAGTTGGTCGATTTGCAAGGCGCTCCATTTAAAATGAGTCAGTTGATTAAAGACGAACTTGAGCGTAAACATGGAGAATTAATTAAGTGGTTACTCACCAAAAATAAATCATTTTTTTACGAAACTGACAACCAAATTTATGTTCATGCTGGCATCTCAGAAGTTGATCCGGAATTGTGGAAGCATGCAACTGAAGAATCTGAATTCACTTGGAAGTATCCAGCTGAAACTGGCCCTTTCTATAAAGATATTATTGCAGGTCATATATCGAGTGCCGAGGTTGCTGGTGATGAAAGCTATTTAGGTAGAGTGTACTGGGATCAGGAAAATCATTTTTTCATTGATGGTGATACGCCACGCAGTAAAACTATTCCTATATTAAAATACGAGACGAAAACAAAAACATATTCTAGCTTTGAAAAAACTGTTGATGGTAAGTGGATTGAATATCGGATAACTGAATTAAATTAATAAATAATCTTATTTCAATACTAATTAAAAGGAGCGTCCGTTATGTTAAGTGTTAATTTAGGAGAAGCAAGGAAAAATCTCGACAAACTAATTAAACAAGTTAATGAAGATAATCATCCAATTGAAATTACTTGTAGTGAAAACAATACTGGGGCTGTTCTTATTAATAAAAAATACTGGGCTGCAATTCAAGAAATATTATACTTGCAAAATGCTGGTGTTCTAAGCGAAATTAAACAATTCGGAGATGAAGGAGTAGAAGAACTTCGTGAAATTAAATGTGACACATTGGACGCCCTCCTATCCCAGTGCGTAGGGGAAAATTCAGCAGATGAATTGTTTGGTAAGGCGATAGGGAAAGAAGAAATATAACTATTTTAGTTTCAGTTTGCCAAATTTATCTGGATATAATTAGATTAATTGATAACAAAGGGGCTGGTCATTATGAAAGAAGTAATCAAAAATATAAGTTTCGTTGAAAAAGGGAAATTCCCTAAAAAAGAACTAGAAGAGATTATAGCAAATAAAGAAGAAGCGATACCAGAGTTATTACAAGTTGTCGATCAATTTATCGATGATCCAAGTATTGCTTCTGATAATACTGGCTATTTTGGTCATCTATATGCGTTCTATCTATTGGGTCAATTTAGGGAACAAGCATTGTTTCCCAAGTTGCTTCACTTATTACATTGGTCAGAATCGGAATTAGATCGGACGGTTGGTGATTTCCTTACTGAAGGTAGTGGGAGAATACTAGCTTCAGTTTACAACGGCGATCTAGATGCGTTAAAACAGTTGGTGGAAAACGTAGAGTGTGATGAGTATGCTAGAGGGCAGGCGATATGTGCGATAACGATCTTGACGTTATATGAGCAGTTAGACCGTGAGGAGATAGTAGCCTATTATCAAAAACTATTAAAAGATGAGAAGATGACGCCATATTTATTTGCAGAGCTTATTATGTCTGCGTGCGACTTACATTTAGACGAATTATTTGAAGACATACAGTTGGCTTACGAAAAGGGATTAGTCGATACATGGGTGGTTAATTTAGATGGTGTCAAAACTGACATGACGTTGGATAAAGAGCTGAAATTGGAATCTAGTAAAAGTGATCCTCACAAAAAGTACATTGACGATACGATTGAAGAATTGCAATGGTGGCATATCTTTAATCAGAAAAAGACAAAGTCACCAAGGATGCCCAAAAAAAGTTTTAAAATTCCCTCTAGAAATAAACCAATTGTTCAAGAGTTGAAAATTGGTCGTAATGAACCGTGTGTTTGTGGTAGTGGGAAAAAATACAAAAAATGTTGCGGAGCTTCTTAACAATATTAGACTATTTGACAAGTGTCTCTGGAAAGGTACCAGATCATTATAGTGCTACTTGACCAAGCAACACAAAAACTGTGCTAAGGAAACAGGATAACAAATATCTTGTTTCCTTAATTCAAAAGGTGAGTCACCAGTATCTTGAAGTAAATGTGTATGAGGAGTGTATGCTACGGAACTCACACATGTATGTTATCGAAAGCTCCTATTCAACAGTTATCTGAAATTGATAATTGGCAAGTCCTGCTGTCGATGCTTTTTCACCGTGCCAATAGACAAGTATATTGTATGTGTATGTTCCTGATTTGTTAGGTAAGGTTGCTCTTATTGTATTTCCATTGTAGGACCACTGATCATGATATTCAGGTATTTCTTCTATTGTTAGATTGATTGTGTCTGGTTTTGGGGTATCATGAAATGTGATCGTAAGCTCTTCACCAATCTTCGAAAAGTGATTAATTGTCGCGACTTTGTCGATGGTCAATTCGCTGTTGCTTGCTCCTAAAATGTCTAAGCATTCTTCAGCACTCCAACAGATTGTTTGTGTTGCTAATTCGATTAATGTACCGTTAATTTTTACATCTGGCACGTGAACCTCTGTGTTCTCTAATTCATTTGCACAGCTTGCTAGTAAAAACAAATAAGCTAGTAATAAGATGAACCTCATTAAATATTTTATCAAGCTTCCCACTCCTTATTTTAAAATAAAGGTTGTTCCTCTATCATAGCGACTGAAAATTCCAATGTTTTTATCTTGCTGTAATATAACAGTACAATGAATAACACATAAAAACAATATCATTCCTAGTTTTACCTACATATTTAAGAAAAGAAACAGCACCCAAAATTGGTGAAAGTCTTGTTTTAAATAACAAAGTATGTTAACTTATTCACAAATATACTTGAGTAAGGATATTCTATATCAAGAAATTATGGTATCAGCGAGATCAGTTATGTTAGCTCCCTGACCAAGTGATTTGCTTTATAGTTTAAAATAAAATTTAGGAGGTGATTATAGTTGTTCGATGATCAACTTTTAAAGCTGCTTTTAACTCTTATTCCAGGTGTTATTTTAATTATAGGTGGTTACCTATTTCAAAAGTATAAAAAACTTTCTTGGAATATTCCTCTGTACTTTTTGTTTAGTTGTAAACAAAGAATAAATGTCAAAGTAGGCCGACTGTGGGTAATATTAGGTTTACTTACATCATTAATCACACTAGTTTTCAAACCAACTATTCCTGTTGCAATTACAATTTATTTTATCGCTATCTTTTTATCTTGGATCATTGTTTATGTTCATTTAAAATTAGAAATGAATCAATCATAAGAAAAGATATGTGCATGATTATCTGAATTCCAACAATTCTATGAACAAATCAAAAAAGACTTCCCAAATTCATTCACTTCGAGTATATTGGTCAATAATTGTGTGTGTTATAAAAAAACAGAGAAACGCATAATTAAACAAGATTAAAAATTCAGTATATTCAGAAGAAAATGAAAGGTAAGGGGGAGCAAATGAATTTTTCAACAGTGATTGAGTATATTAACAGTATTTTGTGGGGACCACCAATGTTAATCTTATTGGTTGGAACGGGTGTACTTTTTACAATTCGACTCAAAGGGTTACAAGTTCGTCAGTTTAAGCGAGCATTTAAACAAACTTTTGGTGGTTTATTTAAGAAGGGTGATCGAGCGGATGCGGATGGAATGAGTTCGTTTCAAGCGCTGGCTACTGCGATTGCAGCGCAAGTTGGTACGGGAAATATTGCTGGGGTTGCAACAGCAGTAGCCTCTGGTGGTCCTGGTGCAGTGTTTTGGATGTGGATAAGTGGATTTTTTGGGATGGGAACGATTTTTGCTGAAGCGATTTTAGCGCAGTTATATATTGAGCGTAAAGATGGCGAAGTGACTGGTGGACCTGCATATTACATAAAGAAAGGTCTTGGCAGTAAGTTCTTGGCCAGTATTTTTGCGGTACTCTTAATTATCGCCCTAGGATTTATGGGAAACATGGTACAATCAAGTTCGATCGCGGAGGCAACATATACAGCGTTTGGGATACCGAAGTTTCTGACTGGAATAATCATCGCCGTTATAGTTGGCTTAATCGTCATAGGTGGTGTTGCACGAATTGCTTCGTTTACAGAAAAAATTGTCCCGATTATGGTAACATTTTATGTTATCGGTTCGTTGACGATTATTTTTATGCATTATGAGATGATTTTACCTGCATTTCAAATGATTTTTCAAGAGGCATTTAAGCCGTCGGCGGTGGCAGGTGGAGTGGTTGGTGTCTCAATTAAGGAAGCAATACGTTATGGAATTGCACGGGGCTTGTTTTCGAATGAGGCTGGTATGGGTTCGACACCGCACGCTCATGCAGTTGCAAAAGTTAAGCATCCAGGTGAACAGGGTCTGTCGGCGATGATTGGTGTTGTGATTGATACCGGTGTTGTTTGTACGATGACCGCACTTGTTATTTTAACGACGGATGCTTTTTCAAGTGGTTTGTTTGGAGCACAATTGACACAGGCTGGGTTTTCAGCCGGATTTGGCAGTTTTGGGGTAACTTTTATCGCAATTTGTTTGTTCTTTTTTGCAATTTCAACAATTATTAGTTGGTATTATTTTGCTGAAGCAAACATTAAGTTCCTCTTTGGAAAAAAAGGCGTTATGCCATATCAAATACTCGTGCTAATCTTTATTGTTTTTGGCACGAGTATGACAGCTGAAATTGTTTGGGAATTAGCGGATGTTTTTAATGGCTTAATGGTGATTCCAAACTTAATCGCCTTACTTGGCTTGGGCTCACTTGTCGTCAAAGTGACCAAAGATTATGAGGAGAATTTTTTATTAAATAATCCTGCAACATATACAACTGATCATCATAAAAAGAAGTAGTACATTAAGCGAATGGTGCCTTGAAAAAAGGTGTCATTCGTTTTTTTGTATCGTTTTTTGAAAAATGGTTAACTTAAAAATGATGAAAATGAACAGAGGAGGGTGCATGATGAGCAACTTAACAGAACTAGAAGTGGAGAATCTTCGTCATATTATCGGTGGTCATGGGATGATTGCTAATAAATTAGCGTTTTATGGACAAAACTGCACAGACCCACAGTTAAAGACAATTTTTGAAACCGACGGACAAGCCGCAAAACAAGCAGAACAAAAACTATTAACCTTTTTTGGATAAGGAGAGAATTGAAATGTTGCAAGAAAAAGATATGGTTAATGATTACTTAGCAGGATTGAAGAGCAGTTTAACCGGTTATGCCAATTATATTAGCGAATCCAATAATCCACAATTAAGACAGACGCTGATTCAGCTACGCAATCAAGATGAGAATCGCCAAAGAACGGTATACGAATATGCCTTGCAAAAGGGATATTATCAGCCAGCTGCACCAGCATCACCAGAAGTCATTCAACAAACGAAATCACAATTAACATCTAGTTAGTCAGCATGATTAAAAGCCGTCTCTACTTGAGATGGCTTTTAATTTTCTCCTTTTTGAATCAACTTTCTTATTTACAGTTGTTTTTAATTGTTATAACGGTTATAATCGTTATAACAAATAAAAATGAGGTGTAATAATGGCTAACGAAAGAAAAGTAATAAAAATCGGTAAAAGCTATGGTGTCACATTGCCTATCGAGATGCTTGCAGAGCAAGGGATACAGTGCGGAGATATGGTAGAAGTAAAGACAGATAAGGATACAATTACAATTAGAAAAGTTCAAAAAGTATCTTTGCCAGATGGGATCAGTCCGGACTTTTTTGAAATTTTAGAAGAGACAGCTCAATTGCATGGTGAAGCATTAAAAAAACTGGTTGATAAATAGTAATGAGATATTTAACAACGAAAGAAGTCATTGCGATAAACACGTTTGTGATTAAAAAATATAGTCCTACGGAACCGATAGGGATCAAAGATCATGCTTTGTTGGAATCTGCAGTTTTAAGAGCTCAAACGACAGTTGGAGGTGAAGATACATATCAATCTGTATTTGAAAAAGCTGCTGCTTTATTTGAGTCAATTGCACTAAATCATGCTTTTATTAACGGTAACAAAAGAACTGCACTCCAGTCATTAACTATTTTCATAAGATACAATGGTTTTGAATTCATTATGGAAACTGATGAAAAAGTTGACTTTACGGTGAATGTAGTCTTAAAACATTATTCTGTTTCTGAAATCTCCAGCATCATTCAAGAGCATTCAAGCAAGATTTAATGTATATCCAGCTAAAAAGCGGGCTCGTCAAATACATACAGAAGCAAAACATCTGCCGTTTCTTCACCGATGCCGTAAAACTAGGTGCAATACCTGAAGACTCGATTGTTAAAATTTTTGTAATCTGATTAACTGACAAAGTAAGTAGTTTTTGATAAAATAAGGAAAGTCGCAAAAAGAAAGGATGAGTCGCTTGATTTACCTAGGCTTAACGGGTTGGCGTGATCATTTTGATTTATATACGCCTGATACAAAAAGTAATCTACGGCTCCAAGCGTATAGTAGTCATTTTCCGATCGTTGAACTTGATGCATCATATTATGCCGTCCAGCCGATTCGTAATATGAAAAAATGGATTAATGAAACACCAGATTCCTTTCAGTTTGTCGTCAAAGCTTTTAAAGGAATGACCGGACATCAACGAACGAATGCACCTTTTCAGTCAAAGTCAGAGATGTTTGGTGCTTTTATTGAATCGATTGAACCATTGATTGAGGCGAATAAATTAGCGATGGTCTTATTTCAGTTTCCACCTTGGTTTGATTTTTCACAAGATCATATGCTTTATCTCCGCTATTGTGTGCAAAAAATGGATCAATTTCCAATTGCATTAGAATTTAGACACCAATCTTGGTATAGGAAAGAGAACCGTGAACAAACAATTGAGCTCATGCGCGAAGATAATTGGATTCATACGATCGTTGATGAACCACAAGTTGGTGATGGCTCAATTCCAATTGTTCCAGTTGTGACGAATCCAGGAAAAACGTTGATTCGCTTTCATGGACGAAATGTCTATGGCTGGAATCGGCCGAAGGATAAAGAAACGAATTGGCGTGAAGTGCGCTATCTCTACCAATACAATCAGACTGAATTACTAGAATGGCGCGAGCGAATCTTGCAAATTGCTAAAGAAACAAAAGATGTCTATGTTTTGTTTAATAATAACTCTGGTGGGGATGCTGCTGGTAACGCTAAAACATTGCAAACGATGTTAGATATTGATTATGACGGTCTAGCACCCCAACAGTTACGACTATTTTAACTTTAGACTATATTCAAAAGATGTTCAAAAACTAAAAAAACGGGAATACTATTCTTACCTAAAGGAATTCTTGAAATATTGTAAGGAGGGCTAATTATTTGAAGCGATTTTTTTATTCATTGTTAATTATTATGTTCGCTTTTGTGACAAAGCCACTCTGGGAGGAATCGGTTCATGAAATGATTCCTGAATCGGTCAGCGATACGTTTTACTCAATCAAGGAATTCACAACTCAAATCATTGATGGGGACTTTTCTCATGATCAATTGGGAGAACAGTATTTGTCGCTTCACCCCACTATCCCTGATGAAGAACAAGAACCTGTCAAAAAAATAGCCTTATCGATCCCAGACGAACAAGTTTTTTCAGTTGGTAACGTTGAAATTGGAGATGCGAAAGGGGACGTTGAACAACGCTATGGAGCTGCTATGCGAGAAAGCGAGAATGAATATGGTTTAGCTTGGTCTACTTATCACGAGAACTATCAAAACTTTATCATGGTTGCTTATGATGATGGCGAGATTGTTCGTGGTTTATTTACTAATCAAGATTTGCTCACTTCACAGTTTGGTCTCGAAATAGGCGATACGAGATCACTTGTACATGAAACCCTGGGTGAATCTGAAGAGTTCATTCACTATGACAGTTTTAGTTATCAAATCAATAGCGAAGACGAATACGATATTTACCGAATAGACGGAAATTATGTGACCATTTTTTATGACCTACATGAAAGTGATCGTGTAACCGCGATTCAATTAATCGATGCAGAAATAGAAATGATCAAAAATGACCTTTATCCACCTGGCAGTCAAGCGTTGAAAGAAGGATTTGAGTATCAGCTATTTGATTTAACGAATGCAACACGTGTTTACAATGGTTTGTCTATTCTAGAGTGGGAAGAGAATGTCAGAGAAACGGCAAGAAAGCATAGTGCAGATATGGCTGAAAATCAATTTTTTAGTCATACAAATTTAGCTAATCAATCTCTTTCGGATCGAATGATTGAAGATGGGATTCGTTTTAGACTTGCTGGGGAAAATCTTGCCTATGGACAGTTTAATAGTATCTTTGCCCATCAAGGATTAATGAACTCAGCAGGACACCGTGAGAATATTTTGCACGATGGTTTCACTAAATTAGGAGTTGGCGTTGCCTTTAATCGAGATCAGCACCCTTTTTATACGGAGAACTTTTTTACAGATTAAAATAATAAACGATGAAAATAACAAAAACTTGAAATTCAAGAATGATTTACTGATATCAATGATGACTGATTTAAAATAAACCACCGAGCACAAAAATGGTGTACTCGGTGGTATGAATGTACGTCTAATCGCCATAGCCTAGTTTTTTACTGAATTAAAGATTCACTTTATATCGCTTTATTAAGTGAGATCATTTCTAGTAATCCTTGTGCAACTTCACTGCCTTTATTGCCAGCTTTTGTTCCAGCTCGTTCAAGTGCTTGTTCGATTGTTTCTGTTGTTAGCACACCGAATAAAACCGGTATATCTGATGTTAGTCCAATCTGTGCGACTCCTTTGGCGACTTCATTCGTAACTAATTCATAATGTGTCGTTGCCCCGCGGATCACAGTCCCAAGTGTGATTACTCCATCATAGTTGTGATTGTTAACTAACTTTTTTGTGATAAAAGGAATTTCAAATGCACCAGGTACCCAATAAATATCAATATTTCCTTCCTTAACTCCGTGTCGTAATAAATTGTCAATTGCCCCAGACAAGAGCTTAGAAGTGATTAGCTCATTAAATCGAGCGATCACAATTCCTACTTTTAGATTTTCTCCGTTAAAATTACCTTCAAATATTGGCATATTAATTCTCCTTTAGTTAATTGATAATAGGTGATCAAATTTTCCCTTTTTTGTTCTTAAATAATTGAGGTTTTCCTTTTCAGGTCTGACTTCTAATGGAATACGTTCAACGACTTCGATGCCAAACGCTTGTAATTGTTCGATTTTATCTGGGTTATTTGTGATTAAGTTAACCATTTTAATTCCTAGCGACTTAAGAATTTGGGCGGCAAAGTGATAATCTCGCTCATCCGGTTCAAAACCTAGTGCGATATTTGCATCAAATGTATCTAGACCATTTTCCTGAAGCTGATAGGTTTTCAGTTTGTTTTTTAAACCAATTCCACGTCCTTCTTGGCGTAAATATAAAATTGCTCCGATGCCATTTTCTTCAATCATCCGCATTGCTTCGTGTAATTGTTCGCCGCAATCGCAACGATGTGAGCCAAAGATATCACCTGTGAGACATTCAGAGTGGACACGTATCAGTAAAGGCTCTTGAAGACTTCTAATTTCACCTTTAGAAAGCAAAAGGTGCTCTTTATTTGCTTGATCCTCGAACAGAGTTAAATCAAAGTCTCCATAAGATGTTGGTAGCTTGACTGTTAATTCTTGATTTGCGGTCAAATAAGTCACTAATTCTTCGATACTAATGATTGGCATTTTCCACTCGGCAGCTAATGCTTCTAGTTGCGGTCTTCGTGCCATTGTCCCATCATCGTTTAAGATTTCGCATATATAGGTAGCTTGTGGTTCGTTTGCAAGCTTGGCTAAATCAATCGCTGCTTCAGTATGGCCTCTTCGCTCGAGTACGCCCCCTTCTTTTGCGATTAACGGGAAAATATGGCCAGGCTTATGAAATGCTTGCTCGTTGTTAGACAGGTTAGCTAATTCTTTAATTGTTTTTGCGCGATCGAAAGCAGAAATTCCTGTTGAGGTTTCCTTATGATCGACACTGATCGTAAACGCTGTTCTGTAAGGATCTGTATTCTCCTTTATCATTTCTGTGAGGCCAAAATGATCCGCAATGGCTTCAGAAATAGGTGCGCAGATTAAACCTCGCGCATGTTTGGTCATGAAATTCACAGTTTCAGCCGTTGCTAAGCTTGCTAAACCAACTAAATCTCCTTCAGCCTCACGATTATCGTCATCTACGACAATGATAAGCTTGCCTTGTTTTAAGTCTTCGATCGCTTTTTCAATATGTTTAGTCATTGTAGAAATCCTCCCGTTACTTTATCAGTAAGATGAGCTTGTGCCTTAATATATTTTCCAATCATATCTGTTTCAACGTTAACATACTCACCGCGATTTAACGTTCCTAAATTTGTCTGATCCTTTGAATGTGGGATTAAACTAACAGAAAAAGACCGTGCTTGCACATCTGTGACAGTTAAGCTAACGCCATTAATTGCAATTGACCCTTGTGGAATGATTTCACCTTGTTGATCTTTAGGATAGTCAAATGTTAAAATCAATGCATTTTCATGGTTCCTTTTTTCGATCAATCGAACGGTTGTATCAATGTGCCCGGATACTAAATGACCCTCTAATCTTCCGTGGAAAGAGAGTGCACGTTCCAAATTTACTTGATCGTTTATTTTTAATTTAGAAAAAGTTGTCCGGTAAAAAGTCTCGGGCATGATATCAACGGTAAAGTGGGAATCAGTTTTAGCAATTGCTGTTAGACAAACTCCGTTAATCGCCATACTATCTCCAATTTGATAGTCAGCTAATATTTTTTCTGAAGCTTGGCAAGTCAACTGCACTGTATGTGCCTTTCGATTAACTTTTAGGATTTTTCCTTGTTCTTGAATTAGACCAGTAAACAATTCCAACACCTTCTCCCAGAAATTCTCAAGTCATCATGAATGGATTCAACCGTAACATTCGTTAATTCAATCACTTGATTAACTTCTCTTGTGCTTGACATTGCTGGCACGCCGTTGCCGCCAATGACCTTTGGTGCGATATAAGTAATCATTTGATCCCAATAACCACTGTTTAAAAAGCAGTCATGAACTTTCGCTCCACCTTCTACATAGAGAGAGTGGATATTTCTCCTCGTTAATTCTTTGATAATCGATTTGACTGTAGCGCTTTTGAGAACGATTGCTTCAACATGTTTTGGAAGCTTAATTTTTACTTTTCGTTCGGTGAAAATCCAAACTGGACTAGCTTGATTAATAAAAATATTTAGATCAAGTTGGTTGAATAATCGACCGCGCCGATCTAGAATGATCCGAATTGGATGCAAGGTTTGATCTGTTCCCAGCAGAAAAGGATTATCTGTTAAAATCGTTTGACTTCCAACTAAGATCCCTTGATAATGATTGCGCTCTTTTCGAACGTATTGATAAGTATCCTTTCCCGTGATTGCTGTGCGCTTTGAATCTAATGATAGTTTACCATCCAAAGTAATTGCCTGTTTTAAAGTGATATAGGGACGATTTTGTTCATAGAAGCAATTGAAAAAAGGATTCAATTCGCGAGCCTCTGTTTCTAGCACACCAGTAATGACCTTGATACCATGTTGTTCTAACTTTTTCTTGCCTTTACCTGCAACTAAAGGGTTAGGATCGAGTTGTCCGATGACCACTTGTTTTATCCCGCTGTTAATGATTGCTTGTGTACAAGGGGGTTGTTTGCCATCATGATTACAAGGTTCAAGTGTAACGTAGAGAATTGAATCGAATCGTTTATCGGGGGCTGTATATGATGAGAGGGCATTAATTTCGGCGTGTTCTTTGCCATATTCCAAATGTGCACCTGATGCAATGACTTGATCATTATTGACAATGACAGCACCAACTAAAGGATTTGTAAATGTTCTACCCAATCCCTTTTTAGCTTCTTGAATCGCTAGCTTCATGTATTTCTCATGCATATATTTTCCTCCTTTCCAAATAAAAAAGCCTTGTGTTCGATACACGAGGCTTTGGTTCATCGACTAAAAGAAAGTATGACAAAAAAGGGTATACTGATCCTGTCATCTTAGCTAATTAGTTTTTTCTTCTCCCATCCAGACTCTAACTGTCGGTTCTAGATTTTCACTAGATCAACCGCAAATAATTGCGGGTCACGGACTTCAAGTTCACACTTGTCACCGTCGGTCGGGAATTACACCCTGCCCCGAAGAAACATATTCAATTCATAAGAAGAATAACATTTAGTTTTTTTTATGTCAACAACCTGGCACACATCTAATTTAAACGTATACCAGGTTTAATTTGTTAATTAGGCAGTGTCTGAAATAATTTGTTCCTCTAATGGCTTTTTCCAAACACCTAAGATCAATGCACTAATCACTGTACCAATAATAATCGATATAATTAGCAATAAACGATTTTCACCTAAGGCTAATATGGTGAAAATTCCACCATGAGGAGCGGGCACACTAGCTAGCCAAAGTTGTGTCAGTCCACCAGCTATAGCACTACCTATTATACTTGAACCAATGACACGAATAGGATCAGTAGCCGCAAAAGGAATAGCTCCTTCTGAGATAAACGAAAGACCTAAAATGAAATTTGTCAGAGCAGATTGCTGTTGCACTTCAGTAAACTTATTTTTAAAGATGATTGATGCTAGAGCAATTGCTAACGGCGGGATCATGCCCCCAACCATAACTGCAGCCATTAAACTACCATCACCAGTATCAGTGAAAATTCCGATTGAAAAAGCATATGCTGCTTTATTTACTGGACCACCCATATCAACCGCCATCATACCACCGAGAAGAGCGCCTAATAAAACTTGGTTGCCCGTTCCTAGATTTTCTAAGAAGTTTATCATTGAAAGATTAATATTAGAAAAGATCGGTCCAAAGACAAAATACATCAGAATCCCTGTCGTGAATAATGTTAGGATAGGATATAATAAGATCGTTCTAATCCCAGCTAAATTTTTAGGCATATTCTTTAATAATTTTATGACGACAAGCGTGACATACCCGGCTAAAAACCCTGCAATTAAGCCACCTAAAAATCCAGCGTTTGCACTAACTGCTAATGCACCACCAGCAAAACCACTCACCATCGCAGGTTTACCACCAATACTCATGGCAATATACCCAGCTAAAACAGGAATAAGGAAGCTAAATGCAGCCCCACCAATTTCATTAATGCCGATGAAAATTGGTGAGTCACTGCCGACAAATCCTTCTAACAGAAACGATAGTGCTAGTATGATTCCTCCAGCGATAACGAAAGGAAGCATACTCGATACACCACTCATCAAATCATTATAGATTGATTTGAGAGAGAATTGACTTCTGTCTTGATCGCTGTGATCGCTTGAATCAGATTCTTTGTCACTACCACTTGTACGATAAATGGGTGCATTTCCAGATAAAGCCTCGTTAATTAATGCCTCACTCTTGTTGATCCCTTCAGCAACGGGACGTTCGACGACACGTTTACCATTGAAGCGAGACATAGGCACCTTTTTACCGACAGCAACGATGACTCCATCTGCTTTTTTAATATCTTCAGAAGTTAAGCGATTTTTAATCCCATCTGAGCCGTTTGTCTCTACTTTAATCTTAATGCCCATTTCTTTTGCTTTATTTTTTAAGGCGTCTTCAGCCATGTACGTATGAGCGATACCAGTTGGACAGGCAGTGACGGCTATTAAATAAGGTTGATCACTTTGAACGTCAGTAGAAGGTTGCTCACTAGCTTGATCTTGTTCCAATCCAGCTTCAGCTAAATTGACGATAGCTTTCACGCTCTGTGGTGTGTCAGCTGCATCCAGTGCTTCAATAAAATCTTTATTCATTAAAAGTTTTGATAAGTTTGATAAGATCGTTAAGTGTGTTTCATTTGCATGATCTTTCGCTGCAATCATAAAGAATAAGCGTGCCGGCTTGCCGTCCAAACTGTCAAAATCAATGCCAGTTTGATGCTTGGCAAATACGACAGACGTTTTCTTTACCGCTTGATTTTTGGCGTGAGGCATCGCAATTCCGTCACCAAGTCCTGTGCTCATACTCTTTTCACGTTCTGAAATGGCTTGTCTAAATGTGTCATAATCATCTACTGCTCCTGTTTCAACAAGCCTTCTTGTCATTTCGTTAAGAATGTCTTCTTTTGTTGTTGATTCAGGAGATAAAATCATTAATTCTTCTCGCATAACATCAGTCATTTTCATGATTTTCAACCCTTTCTATTATAACTTGATTATTAAGTGCTAAAATCGCTTCTTTTGTTGCTAAATCTTTGCTAAATGCAGTTGCGCTACCACTTTGAACACTAAGTTTAAATGCTTCCCGCTTTGTTAAGCCTTTTTCAATTCCTGCCATGAAGCCAGCGATCATTGAATCACCTGATCCAACCGTATTGACGACTTTTCCTTTCGGTGAATCCGCAAGATAAGTTTGATTTTGATCAATAAATATCGCACCATCGCCACCTAATGAAACAATTACATTTTCTGCACCACCCTCTTGAAGTTTTTTACCATAATAAATGGCTTCTTCTTTTGACTGGATCGATTGGTTAAATAGCTGGCCTAATTCTGCTTGATTCGGCTTCACTAAAAACGGCTTTTCCTTTAATATGTCTAAAAGTTCTTTACTATTTGTATCGATCACGAAAGAAATATTTTGTTCGGTACAAATATCGATAATTTGATTGTAAAAAGTTTCGGATAAACCTCTACTTTTGCTTCCAGATAAGATGATCGTATCTGTTGACCTAAGCTGTCTAACCCTTGTTAATAGTTTTTCACTATCAGCTTTGGTGATTATCGGCCCCTTGCCGTTAATTTCAGTTTCGGCTTCTCCTTTTAACTTAACGTTTATTCGTGTATCTCCGTTGACGCTAATAAAATCATGGTCAGCGCCTTCTTTTTTGAGCCAGTCTTCGATAAAACGTCCAGTGTGTCCACCAATAAAACCTAATGCTTTGTTAGCAACACCTAATTGATTTAAAACGCGTGAGACATTAACACCTTTCCCACCTGGTAACATGTTTTCGTCATTTGCATAATTTGTTTCGCCTACTTTAACATCATTAATGTGCATTATATAATCAATTGATGGATTTAACGTTAGAGTATACAGCATCTTGACTTCTCCTTTTGAATGTATTTGATTTTGTTTACCTGACTTTAAATTAAGTGTAAATCAAAATGATTGCTTAATTTATCAATTGTATTTGGTGAATTTATTTTTGCTTCTTTGTTCAATAAGATAATCGCTTGCGCAGGTGCGTTAACTTTAAATTCATACACATGATCAATCTTACTATCATCCATCAAAATACGAATTTTATGACTTTGTTGCATGGCACATTCCTTGATCATCGCTTCATCCAAATTGGTTGTTGTTAAACCATTTTCAAAATTGATCCCATTCATTCCGATAAATGCGAAAGAAAAGTTCATTCGTTCGAGTTGTTGATAGGCTGTTAGACCAGCGATTGCGTGCGTATTTTGTTTGACAGGTCCCCCGAGTAAAGTAACATTTATTCCTCTTTGTAAGGCTAGTAAGGCTTGGTCAACCCCATTAGTAACGATATGAATATTTTTGTCGTTTGGTAAAACTCTAACTAATTCTAATGTTGCAGTACCCGCATCGATATAAACTTGACTATTCGGTTTAACTAAAGTGTTACAGTACTTAGCAATTTTAACTTTAGTGACATGGTTGATGCTTTCTTTTTGTGCCATTTTTTGTTCTTTGCCAATATTTTTAACCCTAGTAGCCCGCCGTGAACGCGTGTTAAGAGTCCATCTTCTTCTAGAACAATTAAATCACGTCTTAATGTTGATTCACTCGCCCCAGTATTGATGACTAGATCTTGAATCGTGACCGTATTGTTTTCTGATAATAAAGTTAAAATCTTTTCTTTTCGGTGTTGAAATAACATACTATTCGACCTCTTTGCTAACGTTTTCATTATAAATATAGTATATAATAGCTAACGATCAAAATCAATCAATTTCATTCAAAATAAATCAAAAACGTTCAAAGCACACATTTTATATTTAAATTCTCAAAGAAGTTAGTATATAAAAATGTATCTAAATGAGGGGAAGTAATTAATTGAGGAAGTTGGAGGCTAGTTAAATTGAATATTTAATGTTAATAAAATACAAAAACAAATAGTATTAAAAACCATTGACAGTACAAAAGTAATAGATACAATGTTACTTAAGTAATACCCTGAGTTTTGCAGCTAAAACAAAGAAAAAACAGCCATGACCCCATATACATGAAGGGTTATGGCTGTTGTCA